>CALHST010000232.1 GCA_938038825.1 uncultured Paracoccaceae bacterium
GACGTTGCTAATGTGGGTCTTGCTGCAAATTTCGGGTGAACAGTCTTTGACCGCGCTGATCCACGCGATGGCCATCTTGTCGACCTCTGGGATCTCAAATGTCGGCGGATTAGAGCACGCCAATAGCGGCCTGACGGGCGAGGCGGTCATGCTGTTGTTCATGGCCTTTGCAGTCTCGCGCCTGACGTTTTCCACGGACACTGTGACATCAACTGGGGATCGTCTGTATTCCGACCCCGAGATCAAGCTGGCCGTCGCGATCACTTGTGTCGTTCCCATATTGCTGTTCATGCGCCATTGGCTTGGCGCCTTTGACGTTGACCAAGAAGCCAATTTTTCAGATGGGCTGCGCGCCTTATGGGGCAGTGTGTTCACAGTTCTTAGCTTTCTCACCACAACAGGGTTCACCAGCGCAGAATGGGGCACTGCCCAGAATTGGTCGGGGCTGGGCACACCCGGTTTGATCCTGATGGGACTTGCGCTGGTGGGGGGCGGTGTGGCGACCACTGCTGGCGGGGTCAAACTGCTGCGCGTTTTTGCGTTGTACCGCCATGGCTTGCGCGAGATGGAACAATTGGTGCACCCGTCTTCGGTCAGTGGGGCCCGTGGATTGGGCCGCCGATTGCAAAAGCAGGGCGCTTATATCGCATGGGTCTTTTTTATGCTCTTCGCGCTGTCTCTGGCGGCCATCTGCCTTCTTATGGCGGCCATGGGGGCCAATTTTGAAGAAGCGATGGTTCTGAGCATTGCAGGCCTGTCCAACACAGGACCGCTTTTAGGGGCCGCGGGAAGTGAGCCCGTGGCGCTGGTCGAACTGGGCACTGGGGCCAAGCTCATTTTTTGTGCAGCCATGGTTGTGGGGCGTTTAGAAACGCTTGCAATTATTGCGCTTCTCAGCCCGGATGTGTGGCGCGGATAAGTCAGTGTGACACGCTTGCACCCATGGGATGGATTTTGGGGCTGGAATCTTGGGGACCTCTCGGACATAGTTACGGACGAGGGATGGTTGCCTCTGAAGCGCCAAGACAAAAAAAGGCATATAATAAAATGGCTTCTGACAAACAGAATCTTCAAGACGCGTTTTTGAATCACGTCCGGAAAACGAAAGTTCCGGTGACAATTTTCCTGATCAACGGTGTGAAACTGCAAGGTGTGATCACGTGGTTTGACAATTTCTGCGTACTTTTGCGCCGCGATGGTCAAAGCCAATTGGTGTATAAGCACGCGATTTCGACCATCATGCCAAGCCAGCCGATCAGCCTTTATGAAGGTGAAGACAGCGCTTGAATGCTGATGAACCAGAAGTAACCCGCGCTTGGGTTCTTCACCCCGATATCAAAACGAATAAAGAACGACGCGACGCAGGTCCGGCGCTGCAAGAAGCTGTGTCTTTGGCTTTGGCGCTGCCCGAACTTGATGTTGTTGGCAAAACAATTGTACCGCTGCCAAAACCGCAGGCCGGTTTTTTGTTTGGTTCTGGCAAGGTTGAAGAACTTGGACAGCAGCTGAAAGCAGCCGAGGTCGAGCTGGTTTTGATCGACGGCCCCGTGACGCCTGTACAGCAGCGCA
The DNA here is from genome assembly GCA_938038825.1 of uncultured Paracoccaceae bacterium. Taxonomy (GTDB): domain Bacteria; phylum Pseudomonadota; class Alphaproteobacteria; order Rhodobacterales; family Rhodobacteraceae; genus Aliishimia. Next base: position 1,570 of record CALHST010000232.1, read on the forward strand.
ACCTTGAAAAAGCATGGAACTGCAAGCTTTTGGATCGCACGGGGCTGATTCTGGAAATTTTCTCGGATCGTGCCGCCACTCGTGAAGGGGTGTTGCAGGTTGAGATGGCAGCGCTGTCCTATCAACGCACCCGTCTTGTGCGGGCCTGGACCCACTTGGAACGTCAGCGCGGGGGTTTGGGGTTCGTGGGCGGTCCCGGTGAAACCCAGATCGAAGCTGACCGGCGTGCCATTGATGAACAGCTTGTGCGCTTGCGCCGTCAATTGGCCAAGGTCGTGAAAACCCGCGGACTGCACCGTGCGGCGCGGGCCAAAGTGCCCTATCCCATTGTCGCATTGGTCGGCTATACCAACGCTGGAAAATCCACGCTGTTCAACCGTTTAACCGGGGCCAATGTAATGGCCAAAGACATGCTCTTTGCGACTTTGGACCCGACGATGCGCAAAGTGGAATTGGAAGACGGCCCCGAAGTGATTTTGTCCGACACAGTTGGCTTCATTTCGGATCTGCCAACCGAATTGGTCGCGGCCTTCCGCGCAACCTTGGAAGAGGTTCTAAGTGCGGACATCGTGGTGCACGTGCGCGATATCAGCCATGCCGAAACAGAAGAGCAGGCGGAAAACGTTGAAACCATTCTGGCCTCTCTTGGGATCGACAGCGAACGACCCCGATTTGAGCTGTGGAATAAGGTTGATCTGCTGGACGTCGAAGACGCCGACGCAGTGCGCACCCGCGCAGAGCGTAGCGAGGGCATATTTGTCACGTCAGCGCTCACAGGCGAAGGGCTGGATACAGCGCTTGAGACGATTTCGCAAACCCTGCGCGGGCGCACCATAGAAGAGATCTTGGACTTGCCCTATTCTGACGGGCGCAAGCGCGCGTGGTTGTTTGAACAGAACGTCGTTCTGAATGAAGACCAAGGCGAAGAGGGTTACGCCCTGACCGTGCGTTGGACCGCGCTGCAAAAAGCCCGGTTTGACTCTCTCTGACTGTCTGTTGGTATCTTAGCTGTCGCCGCAGGTGTCAGGGCGTTGCGATACAGTGCGTGATGATGCGCTGTCCACATAACGGCAAGATGCAATGTCGATGTTATCCGGCAGACCAATCGGCGGCATATCCGACCACGTCCAAGCGCCTGTAAAATCGGTATTTGTGACATTTGCACTGGTAAAATCCGCGCGGCTGATATTTGCGCCCATAAGACCTGCGTCACTCAGATCCGCATGTCGCAATACGGATTGCAAGAAAACAGCGTTCTTGAAGTTGCCCCCAACCATCGAAGAATGACTAAGATCCGCGCGTTGAAACTGGGCGTTCTGCGCCAAGACGTTCTTCAATTTCGCATTATGCAACACGGTGTCGTCAAACCGTGCAAATGCCATATTGCTGTCGATCGCGTGCAGGTTTGTCAGGCGCGCGTTCGAAAAGTTGGCGTTGTTCATATCTGATGCCGATACGAACATTCGATCTCCGCGAATATCGGACATGTTGGCGCGTGCCATGCGGCTTTCAAAGAAGTACGCGTTGGAAACCGTGCTGCCGTTCAAAACGGCATCGGTCAGATTTGCAGATTTGAGTTTGGTATTTGTCAGATCGCTGTTGGGCGCTTGCAAGCCGATAAGACGGGCATCACTTAAGTCTCCTGATGCAAGTTGCGCAGATTGAAAGTTCAGACCTTCGGGCGAAATACGGTTGCGCGCCAAGGTTCGCAAAACGCGCCCTTGATCTTGCTCGGCAGTTGCAAAGGGTGACAGCATGGTGTCGGAATTACTGCGCGAGTCCAGAAAATCGGCCACGTCCTTGCGCAATGCATCCGGCAGCAGAAACATATCCCGCCCGTTTCCTGACAGATCCCGTACCCAGCAATTCGCTTGGTTTGCACCTGAGTCTTCCGCGCAATCCACGCGGCTTTCAAACGGAACAAAGGTCAACACTTCCTCAATCTGCGCCACATCATGATACACGGTGGCATGGCGAGAAACTTTAATATGTGTCCTGTCTACTGCGGCTGGTTCTGGCGCAGCAGGTGTCGAAGCGGCAGGCGCAGGCGCAGGGGCGGGAGCAGGAGCCAATACAGGCGGCGTCACAGCTGTCGCGGCGACGTCACGCGTGTTGCGGGCATCTTGCTGGTACAGCGTGAACAACGTTGCTGCGCCCAATAAAGCGCCAACCAAAGAGACGGTAATATTCAGGTAAAACTGGCCTTTTTGACGTCGCACGATCCACATCGCAAGATCCGTCAGCGGCGTTTTGTTGCTGGCCCGTTTGCGCGTGCCGGGTGTGGCAATCCGCGTTTCAAACCAATCGACGAAACTCGCCACGATGCCTTTATCCGAGTGTCGGCTTTGTAACAGAATTGAAACGACAACAATGCCTGCGATGACCAGCAGAATCGCCAACGAAACGATGACGATAACAAGACCAAAAGACTGGATAAAACGTGCAATTTCAGCAGTTTCTAGCGCGGCCTTCAGTCCAAACCCGACCAAAAGCCAAACAAATGAAACCACGCTGATAGGCAGGATTTTCATGGACCAGAACACACTTACATCATTAACTTGCACATAATACGCAAATTAGTGCCACAAAATCAACACTTTTTCACAGGGTCTTAAGGGCCCAACTGGTGGTAGTATCTCGTCGCGCAGCGCGTGTGCGACACATCGTTCGGAAGTTGTCGGATCTTAATGCGTGTTTCGCGCCCTAGCCGCTGGAAACGGTGTAAGAACTGGAAACCGTGTAAGAAGACGTATCCAAAACGAATTGGTACAATTTACGCCAAGTTTTGTACCAAAGTCGCGATGCCAACGCGTTCTGGGAAGGTCACACCAACGCTTTAGACGGAACGCCACGTCCCTGACGCCAATCCATCAACGCTCCACTCGCCAACTGACGCACGGATCAAACGCAGCGTGGGGTGGCCCACATGGGCTGTCATGCGGCGCACTTGCCGGTTACGGCCCTCGGTGATGGTCAGTTCGATCCACGTATCGGGAATCGCCTTTCGGACACGGATTGGTGGATCGCGCGGCCACAGCCAGTCGGGTTCCGGCACGATCCGCGCCTTTGCAGGGCGTGTGGGGCCGTCTTTCAGCGTGACACCGTTTTGCAAAGCGGTCAGGGCAGCTGTGTTTGGACTGCCTTCGACTTGTGCCAGATAGGTCTTTGGTTTCTTGAACTTTGGGTGGGCGATTTTGGCCTGCAATGCACCATCATCGGTCAGCAACAGTAACCCTTCGCTGTCCCGATCCAGACGCCCAGCGGCATAAACATTGGGCACGTCAATATATGACGCAAGAGTCGGGTGCCCGCCATCAGACGTGAATTGGCTGAGAACGCCGAAAGGTTTGTTAAAAAGAACCAACATATGTTCTGCCTGTAGGGTGTGCTTTAGCACACGTTATTGGGGAACCAATTGGGTCACACCCACAGATGCGGCGCGCGCCAATTCGGGATCCAGTGACATGGGGATGTACTCCCCGCGCCGCCACAATTGTGCAAGATCATCATAATGGCGCGATAAGACATGCCCTGATTGACCTGTCGAGATAATGAAAACCGAACTGTCCGGATCTGCAAAATCATACACCCCGCGGTATCCCGCACCATGCACGTTGTGAAACGGATTTGGATCTTGGCCTTTGGTGCGCCCACGCAGCAGTGTGTTGTCGCCGCCTGACGTGCTTTGGCGGATATTGACCACAGTACCCAAGACCGGAATGTCCCCCAAGACCTGATGATCATGGGTCGCTTGATGTGCGTCCCCCCAACGCAGGCTTTCGAAATTGTCGCCCCAGCTTTCTTCAATCCAGATCAGGGCGTCATCCAAGGCAAGTCGCGAAATCTCGGCACAGGTTTCCACGCGGCTCGATTGCTTTACGTCACACCAGATCTCGGCCCCATCAATGTTGCGAAACACCCGTTCGATGAACAGTGGTTCCACATGTGAAAAGTCTTCGGACAAGGGGCCCAGCTCATCTTGTATCAAACGTTCCTGCAAGGCCCGCGTCCACGCTGCATACAGCAGGGGTTCGGGCAGATGTTCGTTCATCTCCCCGTTCCAATTGGCCAAAAGATCCAATGCACGGCGGCGTTTGCGTTCCGGTGTGCCTTCGGGCGCGGCTTCGCCCGTGAACCACAGATCCGCACCGATCAAGGGCAACAAGGATCGCGCCGTATAGCTGACGGTATCCAACTGCGCTTCGATAAAGCTGTTGCGTGTATGCACTTGGCGCGATTGCATCAACCCTTGCCAGCGCCGCACGCGCTGCGCATCACCCCATGTAAACGACACGTGGTTTGGAAACGGACGCTCCACAGTTTTGTTGTTGGTATTGCCCAGGATACCAGACACCGGTGCCACGAATTCGGGGTTTGACAAGAATGGCATGGTGCCATCCCATCGGTTTTCAGGCTTCCAGCCGGGGCTTGGAATGCGCCCTTGGGATTGGTGGCGCGCATCGCGTCTTGGGACATGCCCGATTGTTTTCATAGCAATCGTGTCGGTATCCACCAAGGTCATGTTTTGCGCCGGGGCCACATAGCCTTCGGCGGCTGCGATGGCTTCGGGGATGTCTGCGGCGCGCATCACGGCAAGAGCGGCGGACAAAGACGTGTCATCTCCGGTTAACAACGTCCAAGCAACCGAGGCCACGTGCCCAGGCGGAGTGACCAAGCCGACAGAATAGCGTGACGGGGACAGCACCGGCCCGTTTTCGGTCCAGCGCAATTGCACGGTCACCGGGGTTGCGTCTTTCACATTGATGATGGAGGACCGTTTCTCAAAAGCAACATAGCCTTGCGGCGTTAAATACTCTTCCGAGTTTCTTGGGTTGAGCTTTTCAACATAGACATCCTGATCATCCACATAAGCCGTGGTCAACCCCCAACCAAGCTGCGCAGAGCGCCCTGTCAGGATCACGGGAACACCGGGGATTGTGCCACCAATCACCCCACCTGTTTGCAACTCAAGACGCGCCAAATACCAGATCGACGGCGCGGTCAAACCCAGATGCGGGTCATTGGCCAAAAGCGTGCCCCCCGAGGCCGAGCGATTGGGCGCTGCCGCCCAAGCATTTGATGCCCCAGTGAAGCCGCGACGTTTGAAGGGCGTAAAGTCAGGTTCAACCAAAGGGATTGAGGCCGTCGCAACACGATCCAAAGTGGGAAACAAACTGGAATACTCGGGCAAGACGGCGATCCCAGCGCCGGGATGGTCTGGCAAAATGTCCGGCAGCCGATCTGGGTCAGGCAGGGCCAGCGACACCCGTGCCCGCAGGACTTCTTCTTCCAAGTGACCAGACAGCTGCAATCCCATCAATTTGATGATGGCGATGGAATCCGCGGGCACCCATTGGGTCAATGGGGCGTTGAATAGAAACATCTCGGGCGTGCCCCGCCCCAGTGCTTCGGTGTTGATCTGGTTCAGGCGGGCATTCACACCCGCGGAATAAGCCTCTAGGGCTGTCTTGGTATATGCATCCTGATCCGCAACAGATTGTTGAGCCAGACGGTAAATGTCCAATCGGCGGATAAATGTATCAATGCTGATTGTGGACTCACCAAAAAGCTCGCTCAGGCGGCCTTTGGCGGTGCGGCGCAGCATGGTCATTTGCCAAAGCCGGTCCTGCGCATGGGCAAAGCCCAAGGCAAAATAGGCATCCGCATCTGTGGTGCTAAAAATGTGAGGGACATTGGCGTTATCGCGCACAATTTCGACGGAATCGGCGACTCCGACAACTGACACGGTCCGGTCGTAGTCAGGCAGGGAGCGCGACGCAAAGAAGTAGGCCCCGATCAGCGCCAGCACGATGGCCACCACCATGGCACCCGCAAGGCGCATCAGCCAGCGAAAGACGACAGCCATAATCATCCCTTTGTTTGATTGACGCTTGGGATCTGACTGTTAGGTAGAGTTCCAAGCAAAGGCAACCGTCACATAAGGAAGAAGACCATGGCCAAAATAGCATTTCTTGGAATGGGTGTCATGGGATACCCGATGGCAGGGCATTTGGCAGCCGCGGGCCACGACGTTACGGTCTATAATCGCACGGCCGCGAAATCCAAATCCTGGACGGATCAGCATGGCGGATCCATGGCAAAAACGCCGCGTGAAGCGGCACAAGGCATGGATTTTGTGATGTCGTGTGTGGGCAATGATGACGATTTGCGCTCTGTTTGCTTGGGCGATGATGGCGCGTTTGCAGGGATGGCCCAAGGATCTGTGTTTGTGGACCACACAACTGTATCTGCGGCCGTGACGCGCGCGCTTTACGCGGTGGCGGATGGTCTTCAGATCAGTTTTGTCGATGCACCTATTTCCGGAGGGCAAGCAGGTGCTGAAAACGCGCAACTTGTTGTGATGTGTGGTGGTGACGAAGGCGCTTATATGCGCGCAGAACCCATTATAAATGTCTATGCAAAGAAATGCGTGCGCCTTGGGGATAGCGGATCCGGCCAATTGACCAAGATGGTCAATCAGATCTGTATCGCGGGGCTGGTACAAGGCTTAAGCGAGGGTTTGCACTTTGCGGAAAAAGCCGGACTTGATGGCCGTGCAGTTGTTGATGTGATCGCAGGCGGCGCTGCGGGCAGTTGGCAGATGGCAAATCGGTTTGAAACCATGCTGGATGATCATTTCGAACATGGGTTTGCAGTAGATTGGATGCGCAAGGATCTGGGGATTTGTCTGGACACTGCAAACGAAAATGGGGCCAGCCTTCCGGTTACTGCGGTGGTCGATCAATTCTATAAAGATGTGCAAAAAATGGGGGGCGGGCGTTGGGATACCTCAAGCCTTTTCAAACGGTTGAAGAGCATAGGCTAAATCAACGCCTTATGCTTGATACTGCAGCATTAGGCCTTTTTGATTCATCAAAAAGAAAGGAATCTACGTCACTTTTGCGCCGCGCTGTCTTTGCAAAGGTGACTTATGGCCACAGACCCTTCTGGCGAGAATCCTCGTTTTGAACTGCAATCGGTTCTTTTTTCGCGCAGTGATGCGCGTGGCCTAATCACAGGTGCGAATGCCAGCTTTCAAAAGGTCAGTGGCTTTGATTGGGATACCTTGATTGGGTCACCACACAGTGTGTTGCGCCATCCAGACATGCCAAACGCTGTGTTTCAGGGCATGTGGCAAAGACTTCGCGCAGGCCAGCCATTTGCGGGATATCTTCAGAACCAAGCACAAGATGGCGTGGCATACTGGGTTTTTGCCACGGTGGTTCCTGTGGCGGATGGTTATATGTCGCTCCAGATCATGCCGAAGAGTCGCATTTTGGACCGGGTCATGCCGATTTATGATCGCTTGCTCAGTCGGGAATCTGCAGAAGAAACAGCGCCTTATGATGGTGCCGCTGAATTTGAAACGGCAATTCAAGAGCTGGGGTTTGATGGTTCCCTTGCATTCATGAGCTTTGCCTTAAGAGAGGAACTGGTGGCGCGCGATACACAGCCGCGGAGGGACGCGAACCCAGTATGGGATGCTTTATCTGACATTTTTCAGGACATCGAAGATCTGGAAAACCGGGCACGGGACGTGAAAACCACGTTCCGCCATACCCACCAAATTCCATACAACATGCGCTTGCAGGCCAGTAAGTTAGAGGGCAGCGGTGGTCCGATTAGCGTGATTTCAAGCAATTACCGTCAGATGACGCAATCTTTGGAACAGAGCATCGATCAATTCGATACAAATAGCTCCCTTGGGTCGAACATCGTACACACTGCGATGGTCAACATCTGTGTTCATGATCTTTTGGCGGAATTTACGGGCGCACATGATACGCAGCAAGATCGTTTCTATGGTGACCAACAAGCCGAGATGAGTGCATTGAGAACGTTGGCCGCCACTTGTCAGAACGACACGCTGCGCGATGTCCAAGCATTGTCAGATAATGTGCGCAGATTCGGCCAGCAGTGTCAGGATATGCGACGAATGATGTCCGGACTCGAATTGACGCGCATCATGTGCAAAATCGAACGCTCTAAGTACCAAGGAGACTTGGGTGGTCTTGATGAGATCGTGAAGCGTTTAGAAGTCGCCCAACAGTCATTGAATGCCAGCTTTGACGGGATCCTGATATCAGTTGGAAACATTGTAACGGGCGTAAATACCGTTGCGCGCCTGATGCCACCACAGCAAGACGACAAGCCTTCGGCAAACGCGGCCTGATACCGATTATGAAACGCCCGAATAGAAAACCAAACGGGCGTCCATATTAGTTTCGCGTTGTTTAATCCGTGTTACGGAATGATCCGCGTGTATTTCGTGCCTTCCAGGGTGGCACCAAGACGCAAGCCTGCACGGCCAAACACCGCCGCAATCACAGGGGACAACACTGTTGTTGTGTCTGCGTTCAGGCTGTCGCCTTGATCGGATATCACATATTCCAGATCGGCTCCCGCGGCCCAGCCGGGCGAGGTGCGGAAATCGGTCAGCGCTTGTTCCGTCATAAAGAACAGCACATGTGCATGTTGCTGGGCCCCAATTTGCAGCCCACCCGATCCTTTGATCACAGAGTAATAATCAACTGTTGTGTCGCCCACGCGTAACGCACCACGCCCAAATGCACCGCCAAGGCCAAACCCGGCTTCGGTCACCAAAGGCATCACCAACATGCCGTTGGCCTTTTGGGCAAGGGACACTGTGTTTGGATAAAGTCGATACATTTCGCTTAGGGTTGCGGTAACGCGCGCATCAATTGTTGCCGCGCCTTGCCCGCCTACGCCATTTCCACATGCCGCCAGCGCAGTTGCTGATGCCAATGCAGACAGCGCGAAACCGCGCCGTGACAAATTTTTCTGTCTCATGAGACCGCCTGTATTTTGTTATCGCTCAAGCCGGTTTTTCCGGTCTTATTGACAGTATATTCGCTAAATCCGCATCTGTCACGGTTTATCAGATCACATCTTTGCCTAAGCAAGCCGTTATTGCGCGTGCCAGCGGTCTTTGCCCATCAAGCGCGCGGCGGCTGGGGCGAAATAGGTCAAGATACCGTCACATCCAGCACGTTTGAAACTCATCAAGCTTTCCATCATGACTTTGTCATGGTCCAGCCAACCGTTTTGCGCAGCGGCCTGCATCATCGCGTATTCGCCCGAGACTTGATAGGCAAAGGTCGGGGCACCAAACGCGTCCTTGGCGCGGCGGCAGATATCGAGATAGGGCATTCCAGGTTTGACCATGATCATGTCCGCACCCTCTGCCAGATCGCGTTCAATCAACCGCAACGCCTCGTCCGAATTCGCAGGATCCATTTGATACGTCTTTTTGTCGCCCGTCAAAGCACCCGAGGCCCCAACAGCATCGCGAAACGGTCCGTAAAACCCGCTGGCATATTTGGCTGAATAGCTCAGGATCGACACGTTGGAATGCCCTGCGGCTTCAAGCGCTGTTCGTATGGCGCCAATACGACCATCCATCATATCAGACGGGCCAATGATGTCGGCACCAGCATCCGCTTGCGCCAGTGCCATTTTCACCAAGGCCGCAACAGTGCGGTCATTGACGATTTCGCCGTTTTCGACAAATCCGTCATGCCCGTTGATGTTGTATGGATCCAAGGCCACGTCGGTCATGATGACCATATCTGGCAGCGCGTCTTTGATGGCGCGTGTGGCTTGATTGGACAGGTTGTCTGGGCTCCAAGCCTCCGCGCAGTCTTCGGTGCGATCAGACTGTTCTGTATAGGGAAAGATGCACAGTGCCGGAATGCCCAGATCGGCAGCCTCGTGTGCTGCTTGCACGATCTTGTCTACGGATCGGCGCATGACACCGGGCATTGACGGCACAGGTTCTTCTATACCAGTGCCTTTGCGCACAAATACGGGCCATATCAAGTCACCGGAAGACAGATGAGATTGGCGCACCAATGCGCGCATACCGGGGCCAGTTCTGGTGCGGCGAAACCGTGTGGCAGGATAAGCGGCTTGGGTGGGACGCATGAAGAATACTCTGTCTAGGGGGCTTTACAGTTTCTTTGCTGCCACGGTTTTGGTTTCGGCTCAAGTCAAAGGCTACCAATTGTTCACAGACGCGGTTAAGGGAACGGTACTCACATATCGCGGATTCCCCAGTTTGGACCTTCATCTTACAATTTTTGAACTGATCGATATGCGGTCATTCTCGAATCTTTGGTTCTGGATTGCGCTGGCCGTTTTGTGGTCAACGTCGAGTCATTGGGTTCTGGGTGTTCCCTATGACATGATCGTGCGTGCCAAACGCCATGGTGGGCAGGCAGAAGTCGACCTTGAGGACATTGTGCGGGTGAACGTCAATCGCATGTTGTACATCGCGCAAGTGTCCGGTCTTTGGATCTTGGCCTTTGGGTGTTTTGTGCTGACAGGATTGTCCGTGCTGGGATTTTTCTATGATGTCGAGATCGCACAGGCGCTGTTTTTGCTGGGATTGCCAATGGCGATTCTCGGTGTGTTGAGCCTGTCGACGGCCAGAAAAATCGAAGAACAGCAATTGCGCGGTGATGCGTTGCGTGCCCGCATGAACCGACATCGCCTTTACACACAATTGCTTGGCATCGTATCCATTTTCGTCACCGCAATGTGGGGTATGTTCCAGAACCAGACCGTTGGTGTTCTGTAGCCCATTGACTTCCCCGCTGGCTGCGTCAGATAGGGCGTTCTGCTGATGTCTGATCTTAAACACATAACTGTCTCGGGTGCCCCGGAAGGGTTCGATGCCCAATTGGTTCTGCGCGAAGCCGCGAAGGGCCCGGTGTGTCATGTCGCGCGCGATGACAAGCGACTGGCTGCGATGCAGGCCGCCTTGCGGTTTTTTGCACCCGACATGCCCGTATTGGTGTTTCCCGGTTGGGATTGCCTACCCTATGACCGGGTGTCGCCAAATGCAGATATTTGTGCCCAGCGTATGGCAACCTTGGCGGCGCTGGTTCATGGCATGCCAGAACGGTTTGTTCTGCTGACATCGCTGAATGCAGCGACGCAACGGCTTCCGCAGCGGGATTTGCTCCGCGAGGCGGCCTTTTCTGCGCATGTGGGATCACGGATCGACGAAGAGGCATTGCGCGGATTTTTGGTTCGCATGGGCTTTACCCAAGCGCCAACAGTGATGGAACCAGGCGATTATGCGATCCGGGGTGGGATCATTGATATTTACCCGCCCGGTGATCTGGGGCCGGTCCGGTTGGATCTGTTTGGGGATGTGCTGGATGGGGCGCGCCGGTTTGATCCCGGGACGCAACGCACCACGGAAAAGCTGGACGTTGTGGAACTGGCCCCTGTGTCCGAGGTGATCTTGGACGAGGCTGCCATTACGCGGTTCCGCCAGAATTATCGGATCGAATTTGGTGCTGCTGGGTCAGATGACCCGCTATACGAAGCCATCAGCGCAGGGCGTAAACATCAAGGGGCCGAACATTGGTTGGCCTTGTTCCATGACGGTTTGGAAACCTTGTTTGATTATCTGCCCGGAGCCACCATCACACAAGATGACCATCTGGATGCCGCGCGCATTGCGCGATGGGACAGTGTCGAAGATCAATATGAAACCCGTCGGCTTGCGATGAACCAAAAGGGCGCGATGGACACGGTTTACAAACCTGCGCCGCCGGATGGGCTCTATTTAGATGACGCGGCTTGGGCCACGGCCATGGACGGGCGGCGCACGGTGCGCTTTGCGGCTTTGGCGCAACCAACGGGGCCGGGTGTGACAGATGCGGGCGGGCGGATTGGCCGCAATTTTGCGCCTGAACGGCAGATGGAAAACATCAGCCTGTTTGGTTCTTTGGCGTCGCATATCAAAACCAAGCTGGAATTCGGGCCTGTTGTGGTTGCGTCTTATTCCGAAGGTGCGCGCGAGCGATTGACCGGCTTGATCGAAGATGAAGGTCTGGCGCAAGTCATCCCAATTTCCGATGGCACGCGCATCGGAAAATCTGGACTTCATTTGGCTGTTTGGCCGCTTGAACATGGGTTCGAAACGTCAGACTTGGTGGTTATCTCGGAACAGGACGTTCTGGGGGATCGCCTGATCCGCCAAACCAAAAAGAAACGCCGCGCTGAAAATTTCCTGACCGAAACGCAATCCTTGTCACCCGGAGATTTGGTAGTGCATGTGGATCACGGCATCGGTCGCTTTCAGGGGCTGGAAGTTGTGACCGCAGCTGGGGCAGCGCATGAATGTTTGCTGTTGGAATATGCCGAACGCTCAAAGCTGTATCTGCCTGTCGAAAACATCGAACTGCTCAGCCGTTATGGCCATGACGAAGGTTTGCTTGATCGACTTGGTGGTGGTGCGTGGCAGGCCAAGAAAGCCAAGCTGAAAGAGCGCATTCGCGAGATGGCGGATCGGTTGATCCGGGTTGCTGCGGAACGCGCCTTGCGCAAAGCCCCGATCCTGGAGCCGCCTCCGGGGATGTGGGATGCGTTTTCCGCACGCTTCCCATACGAGGAAACCGATGATCAGTTGCGCGCCATTGGTGACGTCATGGACGACATCACCAGCGGACAGCCCATGGATCGACTTGTCTGCGGTGATGTCGGGTTCGGTAAAACCGAAGTGGCCATGCGTGCGGCCTTTGTGGCGGCCATGTCCGGGGTGCAAGTGGCTGTGATCGCGCCGACCACGTTGTTGGCCCGCCAACACGCAAAAAGTTTCCAAGAACGGTTCCGGGGCTTTCCCATCCATGTGCGGCAATTGTCGCGGTTTGTGAGTGCCAAAGAGTCTGCTGAGACCAAAAAGGGCATGGCCTCGGGCACGGTAGACATTGTCATCGGCACACATGCGCTGCTGGCGAAGAATGTGAGCTTTTTGAACCTCGGTTTGCTGATCGTGGACGAAGAACAGCATTTCGGCGTGTCGCACAAAGAACGACTTAAGGCGTTGCGCTCAGACATCCATGTATTGACCCTGACCGCCACGCCCATTCCGCGCACGCTGCAACTGTCATTGTCTGGCGTTCTGGACTTGTCGATCATTGGCACACCACCGGTCGATCGTTTGGCGATCCGCACCTATGTCAGCGAGTTTGACGCAGTTACGATCCGCGAGGCGTTGCTGCGGGAACATTATCGCGGCGGGCAAAGCTTCTATGTGGTGCCGCGCATCAGTGATCTGCCCGAGATCGAAGCCTTTCTAAAAGCGCAATTGCCCGAACTTCGCTATATGGTGGCGCATGGTCAGATGGCCGCGGGAGAGCTGGATGATCGCATGAACGCGTTTTACGACGGCAAGTATGACGTGTTGCTGGCGACAACGATTGTTGAATCGGGACTGGATATTCCAACGGCCAATACCATGGTTGTGCATCGTGCTGACATGTTTGGCCTTGCGCAGCTTTACCAAATTCGCGGCCGGGTCGGGCGATCCAAAACGCGGGCCTATGCCTACCTGACAACAAAGCCACGCGGTAAGCTGACCGTAACAGCCGAAAAACGCCTGCGTGTGTTGGGATCGTTAGATACATTGGGGGCTGGCTTTACCTTGGCCAGTCAGGATTTGGATATTCGCGGGGCCGGGAATCTGCTGGGCGAAGAACAATCCGGTCAGATGCGCGATGTTGGTTTTGAGCTGTATCAGTCGATGCTGGAAGAGGCGATTGCCAAGATCAAAGCGGGTGAGATGGAAGGTCTTGCCGAAGCGGACGACCAATGGGCCCCACAAATCAATTTGGGTGTACCGGTTTTGATCCCAGAAGCCTATGTGCCGGATCTGGACGTGCGGCTTGGCCTTTATCGGCGCCTCAGCGGCTTGTCGACAAAAGTCGAGCTGGAAGGCTTTGCTGCGGAACTTATTGACCGGTTTGGAACCTTGCCGCGTGAAGTGAACACATTGATGTTGGTGGTCCGCATCAAAGCTATGTGCCGTCGCGCTGGCATCGCCAAGCTGGACGGTGGGCCCAAAGGCGCGACCATTCAATTTCACAAAGACAAGTTTGCGTCACCTCAAGGGTTGGTCGAATTCATTGGTGATCAACGTGGTTTGGCCAAAGTAAAAGACAACAAGATTGTTGTGCGACGCGACTGGAAGAAAGACAGCGATAAGATCAAAGGGGCCTTTGCGATTGCGCGTGACTTGGCAGAAAAAGTCATTGCCGAGAAAAAGCGCAAGAAAGCAAAAGCCTAAGCGTTCCGGCCAAGCCGATTTTCCAAGATATTCATGCGCCACATCAGCATCAAGCCGATGGCGGCAAGGAGACAACATGTAACCACCAGCGGGATCGGGGTGCCGTCAAATCGGCTCCCGACAAGGGTCGCAATGCCTGCGGCTGCAAACGTGGACACCGCGCCCGTGACAGACGCTGTGAACCCGGCTATGTGGCCCATTGGTTCCAGCGCAATACTATTCAGATTGCCGACACTCAGACCAGTCAAGAAAATGAGCATGAATTGCCAGAAAACAAACGCCGGAAAGGCATATTGTGGGGCAAGTCTGAACACCAACAGCGCAGTCGCGGCGCAAAACACTTGTCCGGCCATAGCAAGTGTCACAAGTCGGCGCATCCCAAAACGGACCACCAAAAACGCGTTCAATAAACTGGTCGAGAACGCTGAGACGGCTGCGATTCCGCCAAACCAATAGGCGAAGTACACAGCGCGCCCAAAACTTTGGTCATAGATGGGCTGCACCATTGAAATCAAAGAGAAGATCAGCGCAAAGGCGACACATTGCACGCCAATGGTCAAACGCACAGTCGGGTTCTGCAAAACCTCGGTTGTCGATGCGATGATATTGGACACACTCAACGGAACGCGCTTCGCTTGGGGCAGGGATTCTGGCAATCGCAATCCAACCCAAAGTATTGTGATGACGGAAAACAGGACAAATGACAGCAAAATAGAACGCCATCCAAAAGCCATTTGCAAAAGGTCACCCATAGCGGGCGCAAATGTCGGGACAAGCGTGAACAAGATCATCGCAAAGGACACAATCTGCGCCATTTGGCGGCCCTGATACAGGTCGCGGACGACGGCCAAAGACACCACGCGCGGGGCAGATGCGGCAAACCCTTGCACCACGCGCGCTGCCAGAATGACAGTATAGTCATGACTTTGCCACGCGACCAAACCCGATGCGATATACAGGATCCCACCCGCGTACAGGGTGTTTTTGCGCCCAATCGCGTCTGAAATGGGCCCCGCAATCAGCGTTCCAAAGGCCAGGCCCGCCATAAAAAAGGTGATCATCAGATAGGCTTTGCCAGGTACGCCTAATTCCGCTTCGATTTGCGGGAATGCTGCCAGCATACTGTCAACGGAAAATGCAATTGTCGCAAACATCATGGCAATCATTGCCACGAATTCGGTGCGTCCAATTACGCGTTCACTTGTTGTCTTCATAAAATATAGCCACACTTGCGTCTGGCTACGTTAACCTGAAGTTGTAGGAAGGCAATGCCCAATCGACGCACAATCGCGTCAGGCCGCTGTAAAACTCTGAGCAAGTGTTAAATCCTGATCCTCAATTCCAAGCGACGCACGCGGTGTGTTTGGAATGTACAAAACTTGCGTCACATTCGACAGGTCATCAAAGGCACCGGCCCAATGGTCTTCCATCGCAAAAAGCGCAACGTTGTAATTTACGATATCAGTATGTTTTTGATGAACGTCATGTTCAGGAATGACGCGATCCACATACCGGCAGGCTTCCAACATGTCGCGCCGTTCTTCAAACGGCACTTGCGGAGAGGTTCCTTTTTCACGGCAAAATGCATCTGTCGACAGCCCAACGATGAGTTTGTCTCCCATCGCAGCAAGACGCCTTAGCAACGCAACGTGACCAGAGTGAAATTGATCAAAGGTTCCGTACGTGATGACACGTTTTTCGTCAAAAGCATTCATGCGCCGACCTGACGGGAAATCTGAATCAAGACGTACGCCCGTGTGACCGGGATGTGTTTGTGTGTGCCTGCCATGCTACCGCTCTGATATTATTTTTGTTTTTTGGGACTTTTCGTCCTCTGACGGTAACAATATCGTGTGGCAATGGATCGGGCAAAGACTTTTGTCGCGTTAGCAAAAACTCACGACTCAGTGTTGTTTACTTGTTCCATCAACTCATCAATGACCTTTTCCCAAAGCTCGGGTTGCTGTGCACCAGGTACAGCATGTTGCTGAGCTACGATAAAGGTCGGGACAGAACTGATACCCATTTCACGAGAATGCGTATCGCGTTTGGCAATGTCTTCTCGATCCGCATCAGATTGCAGCAGTTTACGCACAACGGCGGCATCCATACCGATTTCATCTGCGATATCAGCCAGCACATCGTGATCGCCAATGTCACGTGCATCAGTGAAATACGCTTTGAACAGGGCATCAACTGCTTGAGTTTGTTTTTGTTCTAACCCGGCCCAATGGATTAAACGGTGTGCATCAATTGTGTTTGGCGTGCGTTTCATGCCTTCAAAATCAATCGACAATCCGGCTTTTTCGGCGTTTTCCACCACAGGCGCATAGGCACGCACAGCGCCTTCTTTGCCACCAAACTTGTTTTCAAGATAGGCGCGACGGTCCATTCCGTCAGATGGCATATCGGGGTTCAACTGAAACGGATGCCATTCAATGGTAAAGGGGTGATCTGGACGCGCGGCCAACGCCTTGTCCAGATGTGTTTTTCCAATGAAGCACCACGGGCAAATTGGGTCTGATAGTATATCAAGTTTGATCATGACGGCCTCCAAAGGCGTTGCAAAGATTTCCGCACCAGTTTTCCGTTTGGGCCGACCGGTAGAGCGTTAACATATACATAGTCGCGCGGGCATTTGTAGGGGGCAAGGCGGGCTTGTGCGTGTTGTTGCAAAACTTCAGACGTCAGTGGTGTGTCGGCTGTGTAGAATCCAACGATGATGTACACATCTGGTTTTGGTTGAACTTGTGTCACGGCCATTGCGGTGACGCCGGGTGCGTCTGTGAAAGCGGTCTCGACCTCTAACGGCGACACACGATAACCGCCCGCGTTCATCATGTCGTCATGTCGGCCAAGATAGGTGATCTGGCCATCGGTATGCATCACACCTTGATCCCCGGTTAAAAACCAATCGTCAGCGAATTTGTCTTCTGTGTCAGCGTCGGCGTTTAGATAACCCAGCATAAGACCTGGGTCAGAGCGATGGACCGCAATTGCGCCCGGCGTATTTCTGGGGGCTGGCATTAGATCCTCGCCAAGGATAGCAATTTTGCGCCCCTTTTGAGGGTAACCCGTGGCAAGGTCTGTTGCGGGGTTTAACGGGCTTGCGGATACAAAGGTCGAGCATTCCGACATGCCAAAGGCCTCGTGCACAGCTGTTCCGGTGGCCAATTCCCATGATTTGCGGATGCCGGGGGCCAGCTTTTCGCCCGCACTAAGCCCGTGTCGCAACAAGGGTGCGGTGATGCGGGACGCGGTTTTCAGGAACTTGCGATACACACCCGGAGCAGCTGCAAAAATCGTTGGGGCGTTCTGTTCGATAAGGTGGGGCAGGGCCTCTGGGCCGACACCATCCGCTGGGATCAAAGCGGTGGCGCCAACAGTCCAAGGATCCATCAATCCGGTACCCATTGTATAGGTCCAGTTAAAAGCCCCCGCGTGTAGCATGCGATCATCTGGTTTCAGATCATACCAACCATGATGCATCATACGGCGCGCCCAAATTGCACGATGGGCATGTTGCACCGCGCGCGGATGACCGGACGTGCCCGAAGTATACACGATATAGGCGGGGCGGTTGGGGTCGCCCATTTGGATGTCGGCTGCTGGTAAAGATTCCAGTGTCGCCAGCGCTGATATGTCGATGCGGTTGGCATGTGGCGGACATGAGACACCGGGTTCATGTAGGATCAATGCGGGGTCGATCTCGTCAATGATGCGGGTGGTTTCAATTTCGGTCAGCTGCGGGGAGGTGGGAACCGGGATCAGATCCACAGCAATCGCGGCAAGATATGCAAAAGGTGTTTCCGGTTGATTTCCCAAACGCAACACGATGCGATCTCCGGACACCAAACCCATCTGTTGAAACCCGCGCGCAATGCCTAAGATCGCCTTGGTGATATCGCCATAAGTCCAGATGCGTGGGCCATCCGTATGCAGAACCTCTAACGCAGATTTGTTGGGGGTTTTGCGCCCAGCCGCCAAGACGTACCCCGCCATGTTGAACGGCGCAGGGCAGGGTTTGTCAGGGCCTTGGTCAAAGATTGAAAGCATAAACCGGGACCTAGAACACACCCGCCTGGCTTGCAAGTTTCTGAATGTCCTGCGAATACGGGGGGCATGACAGACTCTGATCCGAAAGCCATGATAAAAATCGCGCGCGAAGGCGGTGATCCCGATCTTGCCGAACCGCTTGATTTAGGGGTTCGGGTGCGTGAATTGCGCAAAGCCCGCGATTGGACGTTAGAGCAGGCCGCCAAACAAGCCGGTTTGGCGCGCTCTACCCTGTCCAAAATCGAAAATGGACAGATGTCGCCCACCTATGACGCGTTGAAAAAGCTGGCCATTGGGCTGGAAATTTCTGTGCCGCAACTATTTACGCCGCCACCGCAAGGTCAGGTTGGCGGGCGCATCGCCGTCACCAAAACGGGTGAGGGCCGCGAAGTCACGACAGTGACCTATGAACATGAAATGCTGGCCGATCAACTGACCAAAAAGCAGATGTTGCCGTATCGGGCGCGGATCCGGGCGCGCTCAATGGATGAATTTGATGGATGGGTTCGTCACGGTGGCGAAGAATTTCTGTATGTTCTGACCGGTGTCGTACTTTTGTACACGGAATATTATGAACCTGTAGAGCTGCGCCGGGGCGACAGCGCCTATTACGACGCGACCATGGGCCACAACGTGGTGTCCACCAGTCAGGAAGATGCCACCATCCTTTGGGTCACTTCGCTGACCTAAGCTGCTTTTTGTGTGGCTTGTTGGGGCGGGGCAAAGATCATTTTGTCGATAAGCGTGTCGACCAGTTCGGTCGGGGTAAGGTCGTTGACCACGGCCAATCCGTCCAAGGCAAAAATGAATTCGTCCCGCGTTGGGGGCTTCGCCGGAAATCCGTATTGCGGAAAATTCAGATGCAATGCAGCCCGACAAGGTGCCCAGTTTTCCAAAAGGTACGAAATGTCCATGAAGCCTCCGATACATGAAATACGAGGGCATCATGACCTATGTACGGTTAATTTTCCCTGAAGAGCCACGAGAGTATCGGAACAGCAATCGCAACGCCGAGTATCTGCGCCAGAACAAAAGCAGGCACATGTGCGGGATAAATCCCAGCGAATGTGTCGCTGAAGCCGCGCGCCAATGTGACGGCCGGGTTTGCGAAAGACGTGGAAGCGGTGAACCAATATGCCCCTGTGATATACAGCGCAACGAGCGTCGGGACGGCGTCTGCGCGCGACTTGATGCCGCCAAAAATCACAAAGAGCAGACCAAATGTCGCAATGATCTCGGCACTCCACTGGGCGATCCCGGTGCGATGCATCGTGGTCGACGTTTGCAATATCGGCAAATCGAACATCACGTGCGCAGCCCATACGCCCAAAATCGCAGCGGGAACCTGAATCGCGACATAGGCACACGCGTCTTTTGGGGGGATCTCCCCGCGCAACGCAAAGGCCAAAGTCACTGCGGGGTTGAAATGTGCTCCAGAAATCGGACCCAGCACTGTGATAATCGCATACAGCATACACCCAGTCGCAATGGCATTGGCGAGTAAAGCAAGCGCATCGTTCCCGGCAGACAAGTCGGCGGCCATTATGCCAGAACCAACAACAGACAAAAGAAGAAGCGCTGTTCCCAACGCTTCAGCCGCAAGTTTTCGCATCATGGAACGTTACTCTTCCCACCACCACATTTGTGGCATGTAGTTGGGTCCATCCCCGTAAATCGGGATCACACCAGAGTTCTTCATTTGACGCACATGGGCAATACGATCCTTGTCAAAACGCGCAAAGGGCAACACGTATCGACCAGCGGTCAGGACACGGTCCATCGCACGGGTCGCGGCGATAAAATCTTCCGTACTGCGGGCCGTTAACATGATGTCGATCATGGCATCAATGGCAGGAGAGGCTATTCCCGGAAGATTGCGCCCGCCTTCGATGTCGCGACTATCAGAACCCCAATAGAACCGCTGTTCGTTGCCCGGTGACAAGGACAAAGCACGACGATAAGAAATCAGATCGAAATCGTGACCGGATTCCCGTTCCACGAATTGCGCATTGTCGACGCGATCCACGTTGAGGGTGATGCCCAAACGATCCAAGCCCTGTTGATAGATGTCGGCAATGGCCAGATCGTTGCGGTTGTTTTTGTCCATAACAAGGGTCAAGGCCAGCGGCCCGTCTGGTCCTGTCATCACCCCGCCTTTGGCTTCAAACCCGGCGTCTTCCAGAAGTTTCAGCGCAGTTCGAATATTCTGACGGTTGCGCACAGTTCCGTCCGAAGCGGGCAGGGCATAGCCTTCTAAGGTGCCGGGAAGCAGATCATCCGCGAACGGTGCCAAAAACGCGGCCACTTTGCCGGTGGCCGGTCCTTGTTCCATCCCAAGGTATGACCCCGAATAATAGGATGTGATCCGGGGTTGCGCGCCACCCGTGAGCGCGTCGTTGATGTATTCAAAGTTGAACGCATGCAGCAATGCATCCCGTACACGCCAGTCATCCAATGGCGCGCGCCGCGTGTTCATTGCAAATCCCGTGATCCCCGACGGCTTTTGATTGCTGATTTCGGTTTTCACCACATCGCCGTTCTGAACTGCGGGAAAGTTGTATTGGCGGGCCCATGTCTCGGCGTTGAATTCGCGCACAGCCGAAATGTTGCCTGCCTTA
Source organism: uncultured Paracoccaceae bacterium (assembly GCA_938038825.1). Taxonomy (GTDB): domain Bacteria; phylum Pseudomonadota; class Alphaproteobacteria; order Rhodobacterales; family Rhodobacteraceae; genus Aliishimia. The sequence goes on from CALHST010000232.1 coordinate 22,345, forward strand.
AACGCCTCAAGCAAAACGGTGCCATCGCCATAGAAGTCGATGACAATTTCATCGAAATTATGAGTGCCTTTGCGAAAGTTAAGATCCTGAGCCCAGTAATCTGTGTCCCGCTTAAGGGTCACGCGCCGACCGGCTTCGTAGCTGTCCACCACATAGGGTCCTGCACCGATGGGGATGTCGTCAATCCCGGCTTCGGCCAGATCTTTGCCCTCCCATTGCGCCTTTTGCAGAATGGGGCGCAAACCAGCGATCAACGCAAGTTCGCGGTTGTCGGTGTTAAAGGTCAGCTTTAGCGAACGCGGGCCTGTTTGTTCAGCCGTTTCGATTTGTTTCCACAAACCGTGATATCGCGGGTGCCCAACAGTGCCCAAAGTTTCATAGGACCACAGGACATCTTCGACCGTGACCGGACTGCCATCCGAGAAGGTCGCATCCTCACGTAAAGTAAAGGCCACCCAAGAGCGGTCTTCGGCGGTTTCAATGCTTTGTGCGATCAGCCCATACAATGCAAACGGTTCGTCCCGCGAACGCCCCATCAGTGAGTCATGTGTCAGAAACCGCAATTGCCAAGGCACTGTGCCTTTGCGGATATAGGGATTCAGACTGTCAAAGCCGCCCGTGTTTCCCAAAACAATGCGTCCGCCCTTGGGCGCATCAGGATTTGCGTAAGGAAGAGAGACGTAATCTTTTGGCAACTCAGGCTTACCATACATAGCAATTCCGTGTGCCGATTCTCCGAACACGGGTGAAGTGGCGAGAATCACAGCCATTATCGCGCTCAAACTCTTAAATCTACGTCCGCCCATACGGAAAAAATCGAAGTCCATTTTGGCAACAATCCTTCTCTGCCCTTGTTTTCTTAGGTCTGAGGCTATCAATGCTTGCCAGTGTTATCAAACTTTTAACTTGGACAAAGAGCGGTACACCGCGTATAAAGGTGTCACTGCTCGATAGGTTTCTTGCCTGTATGAAACCTGCCTCAATAACTTAACGCCAGCTTCGTGCTGGCGTTTTTTTTGTCCAAAATCTTAGATTTTGTCGCTGTGTTTTGGGGCTTCATCGCGCACAATCCCGGTAAGGTGATCATGTTTGAGTGCGTGAACAGGACACAGAGTTCTTTTTCTTTTCGCAGCTGCAGCATAGCGTGTGCAGCAACTGAGACGAATCAAGGAAGGGCATCATCATGTCATTGAGCGGAAAAACGGCTGTCATTACGGGATCCAACTCGGGCATTGGGCTTGGCATGGCGTGGGAATTGGCGCGTGCGGGTGCAAATGTGGTGTTGAATTCCTATACGGATACCGACGAAGACCATGCGATCGCGGCAGAAATTTCCAAAGAAACCGGCACCAAAGCCCGTTATATCGGGGCGGACATGTCCAAAGGTTCCGAATGCCGTCGTTTGATTACAGAGGCCGGGCGCTGCGATATTCTGGTGAACAATGCAGGTGTTCAGCATGTCGCCGCTGTCGAGGAGTTCCCGGAAGGTAAATGGGACGCGATTATCGCGATCAACATGTCTTCGGCGTTTCATACCGCAGCTGTTGCCGTTCCCATGATGCGCGATGTGGGGTGGGGCCGGGTGATCAACGTGGCCTCTGCCCATGGATTGACCGCGTCGCCTTATAAATCAGCCTATGTTGCTGCCAAACATGGCGTTGTGGGGCTGACCAAAGTCATTGCGCTGGAAACAGCGCAAGATCCCATCACCAGCAACGCCATCTGTCCGGGATATGTTTTGACGCCTTTGGTGGAATCGCAGATTCCAGACACGATGGAGAAATACGGCATGGACAGGGAAACCGCGATCCGCGAAGTGATGCTGACGCGCCAACCATCCAAAGAGTTCGCAACTGTTGAGCAATTGGGTGGCACAGCTGTGTTCTTGTGTTCGGATTCTGCGGCGCAAATCACGGGAACGACGCTGTCCGTTGATGGTGGTTGGACGGCCCTGTGATCTGATTGCGCCGCTAACGCGGCACGCGATTTTATGCGAGGGGGAGCAGTCCCCTCGCGCACCCCTTTTGGCCCGCGTTTCGGGTTATTCAGCCGCTGCGATTTGACCGTTGGTGATTCCAATTTCGTCCAGGAACGCCACAAGCTGGCGGCGTGCGGCCTCGGACGGGGGTAAGGTTTGCCCTTGATCGGCATAGGTCATTGCCTGAACGGTTCCCGGGTCGCGCTCGCTTGGATCCCGCCAGTCGCTGTCCAAGTGATCCGAAAGATGGGTCATGGTGACAACGTCCCCATCTTTCCAAAGCCGCAGAACCGGGTGAATAAACGGATCCGGGTCGCCACCGAACGCAGTATGCTGGCGTTTAACATGCATCGGGTTTGCCCCGAAGTTGCCGAACTCTAGCGTGATACTCAGAAAGCTGCCTTGCTGCATCAGGGTGCCTGTCGCCCATGCACAGGGAACATCGCGCCAGCGCGTGCCAGCCTCGGGCCCATCAAGACGGACGATATCCCCCAGAAACCCAGGTTGCAGGAACATCGCCGCAGAAAGCGAAATGCGTTGCCGGATTTCTTCGGCCAAAGTGGGATTGTCTAGCGCAACCCGATCTGTTGGGTAACTGCTGTGATGGGCTCGTGCTGCAACGAAGTGACACAAGGATTCGACGTTGTGGCGAAATCCATGCACGAAACCCGACATGGTTTTCTTGAAGTCATTGCTTTGGGTGATTGTTCCGGCAAACCAAAGACCGGGCACATCGGGACATTCCCAATTTGGGTTCATCGCCGGGAATTTACCGAAGTGGCGCATATCCGGTCGAATGCTGGGATCCAAAAGAGCAGGATCAAAGCGAAACCCGGTGCAGGCAATGACATGATCATAGGCCAAAACGATCTCGTGATCATCGGCAGCTTCCATTTTGGCCGTGACAAGGATTTCATGGCCGCGTTTTTCGATTTTGACTGGCGTGGCGTCGATCAGCGCGTTTTGGGATTTGAGCTGATATGTATCGAGGAAATTGTTGTTCACCGCCCGTAGGTGCCCGACGAAATGGGTGTTCCACGCAAATTTCACCGGTTGAGGTGACATCACGTGAATCGCCTGTGTCGTTTCGATCAAGCTGTCCGCGGTTTCAAAGGCCGAGTTGCCTTTGCCCAAAATAAGGACGCGCTTGTCGAGAAACCGTTCTGGGTCTGGATCAAACTCTGTGTAAAGCTCGACATGTTCAAACCCATCAACCTCTGGCTGCCAGGGCAGTGAAACGCCAGTAGCTACAATCACTTGGCCCGCTTCAACCATGCGCCCATCTGCGCAGGACACCTGAAACAGGTCGCCGTTCTTGGTGATATTGGCGACATCTGCGTCCAGCAGAATATCGTCTTGCAGGTCCGCTGCGAAAGCATCCAAGTAAGACACATAAGTGTCAGCAGATGGAAAATATTCGCGTGAGTGGTCCGGGAACAACGGGCCTGTGTCGCTCAGAAGACTGTTCCAATCAAAGCGCAAACGCTGTTCTGCGTTGCTAAGACCCGTGCGCGCCTTGTTGATTGAAATTAATTTGCGGTGGCGGGGGTAGTTGCGAAAAAAGGTTCCAACACTGGGTCCGCGTTCCAGAATTTTTACAGATAAACCTTCGTCACGGAGTGCACTGGCCGCTTGTAGCCCTGCAGGACCTGCGCCCACAATGCAAACGTCACAGGTGATTTTCTTATTCATGCTATACCCTCGTTAAAACTTCCCGCAAAGAGTGTTCACGCATACGTTGAGCAAATCAACCATTATTTGCTAAAATTTTAGGAAAACGAGTGCCCCGAGCATGATATGCGTCACTTTAGCGGGCAGTTAGTCCGGCTGCGTGGGATCTTTGGAATTTGGATAGACGAGACCGGCGGATATGACCAATTTGGCGGCATCCTCGATCGACATATCCAGTTCGATCACGTCATTTTTTGGGAAGAACAACAAAAAGCCAGATGTCGGGTTCGGAGTCGTTGGCACAAAAATCGAAACCATGTCGCCGCCGTTCCCTGTGCGATCCGCCACTTCACCTTTGGCTGTCGTAGAAATGAAGCCAATCGCCCAGATCCCTCGGCGTGGATATTCGATCAAACAGGCTTTTTCAAAGCTGCGTTCGGATTGCGCAAACACAGTTTCCGAGATTTGTTTGATACCGGAATAGATCGAGCGTACGACAGGTGTGCGTTCCACCAGACTTTCGGCGAACTTGATCATGGAACGCCCGATCAAGCCTTTTGCCATCCAACCAATGATGATGGTGAAGACAAGGAAAATGACCACGCCAATGCCAGCGAAGCTGTATTGTTCTTCCAGTGGAAGGCCAAACAGGTTTTGTACCAGACGGTCCGGTTGCCAATTGTCCGGTACCAATGGCAGAACCACACCGTCAATCCAGCCGACCACTGTCCAGATAAGCCAAATTGTAAGACCAACAGGGGCAACCACCACCAGTCCGGTCAAAAAGGAACTTCGCAAACTGGCTAAAATCCCAGGGCGCTTCGGTTCTTTAGGGTCAAATGGTGTATTCATAAATGGACGTAACTGTTCCGCATTGAACCCGCTAGGTATGTGTTTTGTGACCTGTCGGCAATGGTGGCATGGGCAGAAGTTGGGCTTATTTGGTCAAATTGATCGTTTCTTGTGCAATCAATGCGGCCAGACGGGCATTGTTGCGGACCAAGGCAATATTGGCGGTCAAAGAACGCCCGTCGGTGAGTTCAAAAATACGTTGCAACAAAAATGGGGTGACGGCTTTGCCGGTGACACCTTGCGTGTCTGCTTCGGCCTGTGCTTGCGCGATGATCGGGTCGAGTGTGCTTGCCGCGATTTCAGCCTCCATTGGGATCGGATTGGCGATCAGCTGACCACCAGGCAGGTTCAACGCTGTGCGCATCAACTGGGATTTGGCGATGTCTGCGGCGCTGTCCATGCGCAACGGGGCTGCGATACCCGAGCTGCGGGACCAGAATGCGGGAATGTCATCTTGACCATAAGCGATCACGGGCACGCCGCTGGTTTCAAGCACTTCCAGTGTCTTCGGGATGTCCAGGATTGCTTTGGCGCCTGCTGCAACAACAGTCACTGGGGTCTGCGCAAATTCGCTAAGGTCGGCTGAAATGTCAAAGCTGTGTTCCGCACCTTTGTGGACACCACCAATACCGCCCGTGGCAAAGACTTGGATCCCAGCGTAATGCGCAGCGATCATCGTGGCTGCAACTGTTGTGGCACCGGTGCCGCCTTGGGCAATGCACACAGCCAGATCTGCACGTGACAGTTTCGCGACTCCCTTGGCTTGCCCCAATGTGCTGAGTTGTTGGGATGTCAGACCCACATGCAACGTGCCATCCAGAACTGCGATTGTGGCTGGGGTTGCACCCGTTTTGCGAATGTCGTCTTCGACCTGCGCTGCGACCTCGATATTTTGCGGATACGGCATCCCATGTGTGATGATTGTGCTTTCCAGAGCGACTATTGCGCGTTTATCAGATTGCGCGGCTGCAACCTCGGGGGATAGAACCAGTGGGATCATTGCGGGTTTCCTCCGGAAACAAAAGTTGCTGCTGCATCTAGCGCTTTTTGCAAGGCCGCCTCGCGGTTGGCACCTTGGGCTTCTGCGGCGATATGGGCGGCCATAAAAGTATCCCCGGCGCCTGTAACGCGGGTGACAAGAACCTTTGGCGGGGTCGCTGTGATAACCGAATTTGCATTAGCTTCGGACGCGGAATTGCCGCCATCTGTTACCAAAGCACGCACCGCGCCACGTGTGATCAATCCTTCCGCGGCACTTTCCGAAGTTTCAAATTGCTGATGACACAGGGTACTGGCCTCTTCGAGGTTCACGTAAAGAGTTCCCCGCTGATCGCGCAGGAACGGCAGCAACCGATCGGCCTTTCCAGGCGAGGCTGGTGCGACGCGCAAATCCGCTTTGGCAAACAGGGGACTGGCCGCAATTTCCGCCAGTAAGTCCACCGTTAGATTGCCATCCAACGCCACAGGCCCTTGATAGGGGGCTTCGGGCGTTCCCAATGACCCGTCAGACAACGGGCGCAGGATCTTGTCACCGGATGCTTCAAGGGAATGCGCATCGGCGATGGCTGCGATGACGCCATTTGCGCCTTCGACGGCCATATAAACATCTGTGGGCAAATCATCGGACCGGTACACAAGGTTTGTCACCAATCCGCGCGCGGCACAGGCCGTCATCAATTCGTCACCCTCAGGGTCCCGGCCAATCGCGCTCAATAGGGCGGGTGTCATGCCAAAGCGCGCAAGGGTCATTGCAATGTTCAGCGCAACACCGCCGGGCAGTCGGGTGATCCGCCCCGGCACGTCAGAACCTTGGCGCATTACAGTCGGGGCACGCCCAATGACGTCCCACAACACAGAGCCGATGCAAAGAATGTCAGTGTTTTGTGTCATAAGGCCCGTCTTGGCGCGAATACGCGGGCTTCGCAAGAGGGGCTGTGAAGGCATTGAACGATTGCCGCGACCCAAGGCCCGCGCGCAGTTGGCCACGCCTTAGAAAACCGTCTTTTTAGGGAGATTTGGGGTTATGGATGCGTAAACGTCAATGCAGCCCACAACGTTTCCCATACGATCTTGGGGTCGTTCCCACGTGGTTCGCGCAAGACAACTGCATCGATCAAATAGTCATATCCGGGTTTTGTTTTCAACGCGACCACCCCTGACCCATTTGTCCGCAACAAGGATATCTTGACGGATCCACCGGGGGCGCGTTCAAACACCTCGACTTGTGCGTTTGGGCGTACAGTCCCATCATAATAAAGCTGGGCCTGCATTGTCCCGCCATAGCCCGCATCAAACGGATTGGTCAGGGCAACAAATTCCGTTGCCATTCCCAATCGGCGGTCTTTTCCTGCGCCATTGCCAACCGCCACAAGCGCTTTCACGTGCCGCGTATAGCCTTCGCGAAAATTTTCGCGGGGAAGGCCACGCGATTCATGGCTGGCTG
>CALHST010000233.1 GCA_938038825.1 uncultured Paracoccaceae bacterium
TGGGCCATTTGGGCTTCTCCACGCCGGGTTAATCTTTGCCGGACGGTAGACCCGTGCTAAGCGAAGTCAACCCGGGCGAATCTGATGCCGCCCTATGCTGCCAAGGAATGCTGCCTCATGCCGGACCACATGACACCCAAACTGATCTCGGGAAATGCCAACCTGCCACTTGCAGAAGGCATTGCCCGTCGCATGACCATGCTGCGCGGCACACAAACCCGTTTATGTGACACCCGGGTGGAACGGTTCAACGATGGTGAGATTTTCGTTGAGGTCTATGAAAACGTCCGGGGCGAGGACATGTTCATCCTGCAATCAACGTCGAACCCCGCCAACGACAACCTGATGGAACTGCTGATCATGGCGGATGCCCTGCGCCGGTCTTCCGCGGCACGAATTACAGCAGTGATCCCCTATTTCGGATATGCCCGTCAGGATCGCCGGACCAAAGCGCGCACCCCAATTTCCGCCAAACTGGTCGCCAATATGCTGGTTGGGGCTGGAATTGAACGGGTTCTGACCATGGACCTGCACGCAGCACAGATCCAAGGCTTCTTCGATATTCCCGTGGATAACCTCTACGCCTCTCCTGTTTTCGCGCTCGACATCTTAAGCCAGTTCAAAGGCAAACTAAGTGACCTCATGATTGTGTCTCCCGATGTAGGCGGTGTGGCACGCGCGCGTGAGTTGGCCAAACGCCTTGGTGCCCCGCTCGCCATCGTGGACAAACGCCGCGAAAAGCCTGGCGAAATTGCCGAAATGACCGTGATCGGTGACGTAAAGGACAAAACCTGCCTGATTGTCGACGACATGGTCGATACAGCTGGCACTTTATGCAAAGCCGCTGAAGTCCTGATCGAAAACGGGGCGAAAGAGGTTCACTCCTACATTACCCATGGCGTCATGTCCGGCCCGGCCGTGGAACGCGTGACTAAATCTGTCATGAAATCACTTGTGATCACTGACACAATACGGCCAACGCCCCTCATCCTTGAAGCCAAAAACATACGCGTCGTACCAACGGCACCAATATTTACTCAAGCCATTCTAAATATCTGGAACGGTACGTCTGTCAGCTCGCTCTTTGACGCAGACACGTTGTCACCAATCTATGACGGGCTCTACGCTGCGGAGTGATCCAACAGCGCGGCTGCGCCGCACACGATACTAAGTTGGGGCTTTGCCCCAAACCCCAAGGTATTTTCACCAAAAGAAATCAGGACCCTCTGAGCGCAGAGCCCAGAGGGTTTTCTTCTGGTGCGGTCATCGGCACCTCTGCCTGTACCGCCTCAATAAGCTCACCACAAAATGTGAAAAAATGGTTATTCTTTTGGTAAAAAATACCTTGGGGGAGTTCCAAGGGAACGGGGGCAAAGCCCCCCAAAACATGATGTGCCGCCGAAGGCGGCTCCGTGACCTAGAAATAAAAAAGGCCCCGCAAAGCTGCGAGGCCTCTAAGTGTCATTGATCGAGACTTACAGGCCCACGGCAGCTTTCAGTGCTTCCAGATCCGCCACCTGCTTGTCCGCCATATCTTTGATCGCGCCGTCTGCATTGCCTGCTGCGGTCCGTGCTGCGTCCAGCAAACCATCGATCATCTCGGCTTTGGCTTCCCCAGCGGGGACCGCCATTTCCGCCAGCACAGTCACACCGCCTGCATTGATCTCGGCAAAGCCACCGGTCACAACATAGTCTGCGTTTTCCGCGCCTTCGACCTTCAGGATACCGGGGCGCAATGTCGAGATGACCGGCGCGTGGTCGGCCATCACTGTCATGTCGCCCTCTGCGCCCGGGATGAGCACCGACGTAGCCTCGATCGAGGCTAAGCGGCGTTCTGGGCTTACAAGGTCAAATTGCATTGCCTACTCCTTACGCCGCGTCTGCGGCCATTTTCTCGGCTTTGGCGATCACTTCATCGATGCCACCAACCATATAGAAAGCGCCTTCTGGCAGGTGATCATATTCACCAGCCACAACTGCCTTAAAGGATGCAATTGTGTCTTCCAAAGGCACCTGAACACCGTCAGAACCTGTGAACACTTTCGCAACGTCAAACGGCTGGGACAAGAAACGTTCCAGTTTCCGCGCACGGGCAACGGCCAGTTTGTCTTCTTCTGACAGTTCGTCCATGCCCAAAATCGCGATGATATCCTGCAAGGACTTATAACGCTGCAGAACCTGCTGCACGTCGGTCGCCACTTTGTAGTGCTCTTCACCGATGATCAGCGGATCCAACAGGCGGGATGTAGACCCCAGTGGATCCACAGCCGGATAGATGCCTTTTTCGGAAATCGCACGGTCCAGAACGGTTGTCGCATCCAAGTGCGCAAAGGATGTCGCTGGCGCAGGGTCGGTCAAGTCATCCGCAGGAACATATACGGCCTGAACGGACGTAATCGAACCTGACTTCGTCGAAGAAATCCGTTCCTGCATCGCGCCCATGTCGGTCGCCAGTGTTGGCTGGTAACCAACAGCCGAAGGAATACGACCCAACAGAGCAGACACCTCGGAACCCGCTTGCGTAAAGCGGAAGATGTTATCCACGAAGAACAGAACGTCGGAACCCGTATCATCACGGAACTGTTCCGCAAGGGACAGACCCGTCAAAGCGATCCGCATGCGTGCACCTGGAGGCTCGTTCATCTGGCCGTAAACCAAGGCAATCTTGGACTCTGGCAGGTTATCAGGAACGATAACGCCGGATTCGATCATCTCGTGATAGAGGTCATTCCCTTCACGGGTCCGCTCACCAACACCCGCGAACACGGATACACCCGAGTGCACCTTCGCAATGTTGTTGATCAGTTCCATGATCAAAACGGTTTTACCAACACCGGCACCGCCGAACAGGCCAATTTTACCACCCTTGGTGTAGGGGGCCAACAGGTCGATCACCTTAATGCCTGTGACCAGGATCTCGGTTTCGGTGGACTGGTCTTCGAACTTGGGCGCTTCGCCGTGAATGGAGCGACGGGTTGTCGCTTCAACGGGGCCTTGTTCGTCAACAGGATCGCCTGTCACGTTCATGATGCGGCCCAATGTCCCGTTGCCGATTGGCACGGAAATCGGTCCGCCTGTGTCGGACACCGCTTGAC
>CALHST010000234.1 GCA_938038825.1 uncultured Paracoccaceae bacterium
CCGGTCTTCTGTGCACGATATGGTCTCCCTCTTCGTCAGAGCCATATTTCTAAGAGACTCAGATCCAGTATTCTCGCTTAAGTGTCATTTTAAACTTACAGTTTTTTGCTTGTCAAATTAAACGAACAATCAGATGTAATATTTTATGTACACATGCTTAGGTCAGAACGACTTTCCCGTCGCGCTTCATCAACAGAAACAAGTGGATTCGGCGTTCGTTTGGAATGGCAATACGCGGTTTTTTTCGTTCGCCAGCACATGCGCTTTTGCCCAAAGCGCAGCTCTAACGCTTAAGCCGTGGGCGTTCCTTGGTGAAAACAAAGCACCCAACCGCGCGGGCTGCGCTTCCATATCGAAGAGCGATTGGCGGCTTCGACTTCAGATCCATACAAAACTTCACTGACATACGTTACTTGTACAATTTCATCGGACAAAGCCCGCACACAAAAGCTCTTCAGCGGCAAAGTTGCAGAAATTTCTGTGTGTTTCATTGCATTTGGCATCATATCCCGGCGCTGGTAAATCCGTCCTGATCGCCCAAATTCGCAAAAATCATCTGCAAAGATTTCATCCATCAGCGCATCGTCAAATCGCGTCTCCGAGCGCCAAAGACTTTCTTCCAAAGTTCGTAGGGTTTCAATTGTTTCATTATCCATTTTCTTGAAAATCCCCAAGAATAAAGCCACGGCGCGCGGGTGCGGATGTGGTCGCGAGTCGACACGTCATTCAGCTTACTGGCAGAAATAAAAAAGCCGCGAGCATTGTCGCGGCTTTTTCGAAAGAACTGTATGGTTCGTTAGGAACCTGGGCCAACACTCACAAGGTATGCCCAAACATTGGCAGCGTCTTCGCCGTCTTTCAGTTTGAAAGACATTTTTGATTTCGCCGAACTGCTGTCCAGAGTTTTGCGAACCCATGCGCGTGGATCTGCGACCCAATCGACAAATTCTGCTTCGGTCCAGTTGCCACCAAGCGTGTCGCCAGCCGCGATCAAATCTTTGCCGTATTTGTATCCATCAGCCGTTCCAGGCTGACGTGCTGCAATACCATAAAGGTTCGGGCCTGATCTGCCACCTTTCACGATTTTTTCGCCGGAATCAGACTCAATCATGTGGCAGGATTTGCACTTGTTGAAAACTTTTGCGCCTGCTTCTGCATCACCAGATGCATGCCCATCGGCAAACACAGGTGCCGCCAGAGTGACTGCCGCGAGGGTAGCGAGGATACGGTTCATTACAAAAACTCCTTCCGTTTTGGCAGATTAAGCTAGGCTGACGGGCCTAGAGTCAACAGTGACTTTTGCACGATCTGGTGAATATCCGCTTAGGCGCCACTATGAGTGGTTACATGCTTCTTGTGTGGAATACCCAATATCGCCCGCAAGTTTTTACAATTTTTGACATGACAAGCACGCGTATAAAGGATCCGCAGCTGAACCATGTTTCTTTGAACAATCAGGTCGTTTGCTATGAGTATTTTGAGAACAATGAAGGGATTACAGACCGCCAATTTGGGGCGGTTCACCTGTTTGCCGAGTCTTGGCGTCTTTCGACCCTGCGCGACCGGAAAAAATCTGTAATGAATATCTTACAAAAAGCTGCATATAACGTTTAAAATTTCCACTGCGGCTGCTGTAAAGAACACAGCGTTCCGCACATATATTGCACTATCTCACAAAATATGTCAGTTTTGTTAGACAACATGCCGAACTGCGGATCCAATGTGTAGAGATTCGTTGACACCCCATTTTCTTACGCTCTGCGCCTCTTAAAGGGACCGGTTCATGTCACAAGACGACACATACGGACTTTCGGGTGCCCCAAAGAGGCATTCCCTTGGGGCGGCTGTATTGGCAGAGAACGCAGTGTCAATTGTCAAACAGCGACAGGCCTATACCGCAAACGGCGCCCGTCAGTTTATTGTGGATCACGTGATTCAAGCTGTGTTGAGCAAAACCGCATTTCATCCCGAAGACATGTTATCCGAACTGTATGGGCACCGTTTATCAACAGATGCAGTTATCGATATTTACATACCTGCGACTGCACGGGGCCTTGGCGACAAGTGGATGACGGACGAGGTCGACTTTGCAAGCGTGACAGTGGGAAGTATGCGACTTCAAGCATTGCTTTCGGTCGCTTCCGCCGAAAACATGGATTTCGTGCGCCCATTGGACAATACCTTATCCGCGTTGATTGTCGTTCCACTGGGAGAGCAGCACACGTTGGGCGCGTTTGTTCTGGCTGCTCAATTACGCCGCTTCGGCGCCCAGATTGATATGTCATTCTGTGAAACATCCCCAGAGCTTTCGTCGCGTCTTGCTGTCGACCCGCCTGATATTTTGATGTTTACGGCATCTTGTCGTGCAACTCTTGAAACCGTCGCCCATCTTGTTTTAGACATCTGCAATCTTTTGCCAAATGCACCGAAATTTGCACTTGGCGGAAGTTTTGCGGAATCGGATGAAAAAGCAAAGGACATCTCGGGCGTGGATATGGTGACCAGACATGCACGCGATGCGCTCGCGTTTGTCACACGACACAAACGCAGCGGGCCGGAAAAGTCGACTCTATGAAGACAGGTGGTAGCAGTTTCTGGAATAGTGGCGCGGTGCCCCTAATCAAGCCGGAGTTCCTAAGCAGTATAATTGCAGCAGCATCTGACATCGCCTTGGTGGTTGCCGAAGACAGCACCATTCTGTCGGTGATCGTGAACACCACCGCTCAGAGTTTCGGAAATCTTAGCCATTGGGAAGGTCGTCCCATTGCTGACTTTTTGGCAGATGACAGTGTCGAAAAGTTTCGCAAGGCGCATTCCCGTCACTTGGCGGGGGATCTCTTGGTGACACCGATTGAAATCAATCATGAAGACAGCGCCGCGTGGCGGTATCCAATCCGATATTCATTTCACCACTTCAACGATGGCAACGCAACTTTGCTGTTGGGACGGGATCTTCGCCCGATCGCGGAAACACAACAGCAGTTGGTGCAGGCACAGATCGCGTTAGAGCAAGGGTACGAAGCGCGGCGGGAATTCGACAGCCGATACCGAATAATGTTGTCCAAAACGACTGATGCAGTTTTGTTTGTCAGCGTTCAGGACGGCCGGATTTCAGATTGTTCAGATGCCGCTGCGGACATTCTGGGCCTGAACCGCGATGCGGCCTGGGGAACACCCCTTGCGCATCTTCTTGCCAATCGGTCTTCTGCGGAATTGATGGAAAGCTTGCTGAATGCGTCGCTTGTCGAGGACGGCGGTGGGCGCATCGAAGTCACATCAGAGCGCGCGGGTCATCGGCTTGTTATTGCGCCGTCCGTCTTTCGCGCTGGCGGACAACGAATTTTGCACTGTGCGCTGACAACGGCGGGTGATGTCCCGCAAATTACAGACACGGAAGTTGGGCGCGCGGCCCTTTTGTACCGGGCCGCCAGCGATGCGATTGTGTTTGCCGACATGGATGGCAATATTCTGACAGCCAATGACAGTTTCCTTGATTTGGTGGGGGCTGCCCACGGCGGTGACGTGCGCGACAAAAGTCTGGGTGACTTTCTGGTTCGGGGCCAAATCGACCTGAGTGTGCTTGTGGAAAATGCCCATCGCACGGGTTACATGCGGACATTTTCAACAAAGTTACTCAGCGCGCTGGGTGCGCGTTTGTCCGTTGAGATATCAGCAACCAAGTTGACTGAATCGACAGGCCCAATATTGGCTTTTGTGATTCGCGATGTCTCTCGGGTCGAAGGGGTGCGCAGTGGTGGGTCCATGCCCAATACGGATGATGGCGGGCGCAGTGTGATGGAGCTTGTCGGATCTGCGTCTCTCAAGGATATTGTGGCGGAAACCACCGATGTCGTCGAAAAGATGTGTATCGAAACAGCTGTCAGTCTAACCAAAAACAACCGCGTCGCGGCGGCGGAAATGCTGGGCCTGTCCCGGCAAAGCCTGTATGTGAAGTTGCGCAAATTCGGGCTGTTGCGCAAAGACTGACATGGGCCATTATTAGACCCTGATTTTTGCCGTGAAACCCCAACAATACACGCCTTGGTGACATGACCTCAGCCGGGCCGGTGTCCTATCTTTTGCCGCACTTTATGAACAAAACGCTGGTCAAAGCGCGCCAGATGGCCCATCTGAATGCCGGAATCGATAAAGCTTGCCCATTTTGCCGCGTTTGTAAGGCCAACACAGATATGACGATCATGATCCCGGCCTGGGTAAATGGCGAATTAACCCCAGTGGAAAAACTGGAAGCCCATGTCAAAGGGCTGCGCCACAAGGCAGTCTCGGTCTTTGTGTTGCGCGGACAGGACGTTCTGCTGCAACAACGCGCCATGGGCAAATACCACACGCCGGGTTTATGGGCGAACACGTGTTGTACGCATCCTGAGTGGGATGAAAGCCCCGCGACCTGCGCGATACGTCGTCTTGACGAAGAACTTGGAATTTCAGGCCTGTCTGTGAATCACCGTCACCACTTAGAGTACAGGGCCAAGGTCGGCGGCGGCATGACAGAGCACGAAGTTGTCGACGTGTTTGTGTCTGAAGCCAGTACAGATTTAACCACGACGCCAAACCCGAACGAGGTCATGGCCACTCGTTGGGTCGATGTTGATGATCTGCGCGCTGAAATTTTAGGCAGCCCAGAACACTTCACGCCGTGGTTGCGTATCTATATGGCCGAACATTCCGATACGATCTTCGGCACACAAGCAACGCAGGCCACGTAGACTGCCGATCTCCTTAGGTCGTCAGGAACTCTACATCGCCTCGCGTGACAATCGCAGCAGTCAGTCTGTTGGTCGCATAGGCCCCTGTATCAATTGACACCACACCATTCCGCGCCTTGGCCACATCCACGATCGTGTGACCATGCAGAACCCACACGCCATCACTACGATGCTTGCGCCGAAAATCCGCGTGTCCCCAAAGCAAAGTATCCGCTACTTGATGCGCAATCGGTGCGCGTGGATCTGCAGCGGCATGAACGACAGCAACATTGCCCGATTGCCAACTTAAAGGGCAGGCGCGCAGCCACGCCAAAACAGTCGGGGACAAAGCGTCTTTCAGAGTCTGTGCAAGCGCTATTAGCTCATGTTTATCTGGTTTTGGTCTGGATACAGCGATCCCAAAACTCTCGAGCGTTTGAAGACCACCGAATGTCAGCCACCTGGACCCACATCGTTCTGGCGCATCCAAAAAGTCCAGCAGCATGCGTTCATGATTGCCCAACAAACATACCGTGTCTTCAGTTGCTGCAAGATGATGAACCAAATGCAGCACCTCAGCACTTTGGGGGCCGCGATCCACGTAATCCCCCACAAAAATCCGTCGAAAACCAGCAGGGCAGTCGTCCAGCAACCGTGTCAGCAAATCCATTCGGCCATGCACATCGCCAATCGCGACAAAGGGTTGGTCAGGTGAAATTGGGGTATCAAAGGAAGCCCGAAGCAGGCGGGACAGAATCTGCATGACCCCGAGTTAGACGGAAATCAAAGGTCTGCCAAGACGGGCAATGGTTAACATTAACCCTTCTTTAACGGGTGCAATTAATAATGGTTAACGCGTCCGGGAGCGCAGGTATTTTAGAATGGGATAAAACATGTGGGGGAGATGCGGCCAAAGCTGCTGCCGGGGCATAGGTGCCACCGTACTCTGCTTCGTGGCAGCAGGCGGTGTTACAGCCGAACCCACGTGGACGCGCCCAACCTTGAACTTATACGGCGTCCCCGGCATTTGGGACATGCCCACGGCCCATCCAATGTTGGACGCGGATGCCTCGTTCACGATTGGTGGTTTGGATCAAACACAGCGCAACACGTTTCATTTTCAGATTACCCCGCGTTTATCCGGCACATTCCGATATGCGTTCATTGATAACTTCATCGGATCCGGCAATTTCTACGACCGCAGCTTTGATCTGCGATACACCATACAAGAAGAAACCGCACGCGGGCCTGCAATCACCCTTGGCCTGCAGGACTTTGGTGGAACTGGTGTCTATGCAGGGGAATACATCGTTGCAACCAAGACGTTTGGGCGTTTGCGCGCAACCGGTGGGATTGG
>CALHST010000235.1 GCA_938038825.1 uncultured Paracoccaceae bacterium
TCGGCCTAGACCAAGGATGCATTTAAGGTGGGCAAAGAGCATTTCGACCTTCTTTCGCAGCTTTGTCGAGGCGTTGTACTAGGGGGGCGGATGTCGCGGGCTTCTTCGTCCTCTGCGCGGGTGATCTTGCGGGCATCGGCGTTTGGGCAGCACTTCAGCTTTGATGGGCTATGCCTGACAGGTGTGCTTGAGGGCCCGGGACTTGGCGACGCCTTTGCCGGTTGGCCCACGATTGGGATCGGCGTAGTTCCGGCGGAACTGCTTGAGCGCTTCGCCTTCGGGGCAGATATACTGGTTGTTCTCGGCGTCCCATTCGAAGTCGGCGCGGGACCATGTGCCATCGGTACGGCCTGCTTTGTCGATCACTGGGATGTGCAGCATCGGACCCGAACCGTAGGCGGTGTCCGCGATCAGACGTTCGGGATCTAGATCGAACTTATCTTTAACCCGGTCCAACATAATCTTGGCTGATCCCACTTCAGCCTGCCGGATTGACCGCGTCGCTTCGACGTCGACGACCGCACCTTGATCTGTGTCGATCCGGTAGTTGTCGGAATAGCTATAGAAAGCGGGGCGTTTGCAAGCTGCTATCTATTACCGGCAGTATATTGCGCAGCAATGTCACTAGAGGCACTGGCTGGCGGGATCCGAGAACGAGGAGAACTTAGGTTGTACCTCACTGGCGGCACCAAACGCCGCCTCATCCAACGTGTCGAGATACTCGCGCACAGCGCGTGGCGCGGCAGCGGCATCAATGCCCCATTCTTCTTTGGACGCTGAGAACTGCCTGTTCGCATCCGCCTCGATCAGGCTGGCCATCGACAGCCAAGCGCTGACCGCTGACAAGGCCTTCCTTGATGCAGCGCACCACGGTCGGCTCCTTCGGTGCATTTGGTTCAAGATACCCGATCTTTGGGATTTCAAACCGCCGCGACTCCATTAACCAACTACGCCCCGTTTTCAGCAGGTCAGGGGCAGTCCCCTTTGACGTAAGGCGAACTTTGTGCGACGTCCAATGCGGCGAAGGACACCAATATGGCACGACAGAAGACCGGGGATAAGTTGACCGATATCAGGCACGCGACTGTGGCTGAAGTGGTCGAGGTCGGATCGGCGGCGGCGTCGGTGAATTCTATCGCAAAGCGGGCCGGTTTGGCGGTCGGGACGTTGTATCGTTACCATGAGAACAAGGACGCTGCGCTGCGGTCTGTTTACCTGTCGATCAAGCACGACATTCACAGCACGCTGATGAACGCGGCCAAACACACGGACACATCAGAACAGAAAATCCGCGCAATGTGGTTTGCTTTGCTGGGTTATGCCTACGATCCTCCTCGGGATTTTTTATTCGCCGAAGTCGTTTTGAACGCCAGTCTTTTGTCCGAGGCGGAGATGGCGCAAGTCCGCACGATGGCACAAGACATTTCGCAGATTTTAGAAGCCGCAATCGCCGACAAAACCCTGCGGCCCGGGACAACAAGTGCCATCAATATGCTTTTGGTTGCGCCCGCGATGCAGCTTGCCCGGCAATCAGCGGCGGAAGGGCACCCCGTTGACGCAGACCGCGCAGAAGAAATCTTTGCTATGTGCTGGCGGGCAGTTGCGTTGTGATCTATATAATGAGCAATCGCTCATTAATACAAGCCACCAACTTCGAAAGGCCCTGCCATGATTCATCTTCGACACGCCGTAACCACTGCCTTACTATCTGTCGTAGCAACGCAAGGGATGGCTGAAATGACACAAGAAGACATTCGCGATGGTTTTCGGGAACATGCCGCCATGGCGCAGTTCCATCGCTGGTATCAATATTATGAACGCCCTGCCGGGGGGATTGCCAACGCGCTTGATATCCTGACTCAGGATGTCACAATCGTGTCGGGCCTTGGAACTGCAAATGGCCATAAAGATTATGCGGCCCGCGTCGCGCAGCTGCCGGATACATGGCAGAACGCGCATCATCTGAAGACGGTCGAGATCGACCACGGCGATCAGGGTGCAATGACATTAAATGCCACGATCACCTATCAGAACGTGGGTATTCTGCCAGATGGCGCCGTTCGCGAAGCGGACCTGAGCTATTCAGTCGACCTTGTTACCGGTGACGCGGTGTTGCCCAAGCTATCTGGCGTCAAGATTGAGCAGAACAGCGACTCAACCGGGGTCGATTTTAAAGATGCTTATGCTGATAACCGTATGCGAAGCTTGGTCCACTATTGGCTTACCCTGATCGAAGATCCGTCGCGTGACCCAGAACCGGTGCGCGAGATTCTGGCGGATGAATTCTCATTGAACTTTTCAAGCGGCGCGATCACTGATTTTGACGGCTTCAAAGGCTGGCTTGCGGGTCCAGGATCTCAGGTCGCGGCCAGCACACATATCATCAGCAACTTCTCGGCCAAAGATTTGGGTGACGAGACGTATAGTCTGACGGTGGATTTCGACTGGTATGGCATTTTGCCTGACGGAACAGAGCTCGTTGCCAAGACCCGGCATAACTGGACAGCAACAAACGATGTGACCGCGCGATTTGCCCGCATTAAGACAGTGGATGTCGAAGTCATTGAACCCTTCCGCCCTGCAGGTAACTGATTTACTTGCGCCTTGATTAAGGTTGAAGGCTCCGGCGTTTTGCCGGAGTCTTTCTTTTTTGTGTTCGGCAGCGACGACAGAATCAGGGCGTGTCTTGTAGGTGCGTTGCTTTACAAGACATATTGAACAGGGTGGGTTTTGTTCGCTTTCGCGTTTCCCCGTTCGCATCGTGGTTTTCTAACGAAGATCTGCAAAACTTGCCGCGTCATACCGCAACGGCATTTGCGCAAAACTTCACAATCTCCCGCCATACTGTCGTTTTTGGCCTGTTCAGGCGTGATCTCCCACGCTAATCCTACACCTACGGTGCCACCTTATGTGGCTTCAAAGGGAACCGGGTGTGAATCCTGGACTGCCCCCGCAACTGTAAGCGGTGAGCGTGACGGACTGAACCACTGGCCCATTCGGGGCTGGGAAGGACCGAAAGCGTGCT
>CALHST010000236.1 GCA_938038825.1 uncultured Paracoccaceae bacterium
GACCCCTGCCCCATGGCCATCAAGAACGCATCGTTAGAGGTGATCTGTTGCACGTCCGGATTGTTTGACCACGCCGAAATATCTGTAACCCGGTTCGGATCATCCCCCGTCAGCTCCAGTGTGAAGTCATGGGCATGTCCTTCAACAGCCCGACCCGCGCGGAATTGCCCGCCATCCAGCACCAAAAGCCAGTCCGTGGACAGGTGAATGTCCTGGGTGTCCGCAACAATCAGCGCGCCGCCATCAATGACAATCGATCCGACATCTGCATTCTGATCCAAAACCACACGTTCGCCGGGGCCAATCGTGACGTGATCTTCAGTGCCCAACCCGCCGAACCGATCAGACCAAAGGCTGGTTGGAATGGCCTCAAAAACAGCCGTTTTTCTAGCGAATTCACCGGTCCCGTCTGAGACGATGTAGTCAAAAGAGGCCTGGCCATTGAAGCCAAAATACGCGTCGAAAAACACATTGTCAGCTTGACCGACGCCCCCGAGCTCCACATGCCCGCCAATGGCGTTTCCGACCCAGACAATCTGCTGGGTATCACCTTCGTTGTCAGTAAACGCACGCAGTACATCTGCCAGAATACCAAACCGATGCGTCAGGTCGCGTTGTCCAAGGTCAGAAATGAAGCCATCATCGTCCAACCAAGCGACATTATCCAAGTCCGGCGGCGCCAAGGGATCTGCTTTGTTGAGTGGGCCGACGAAATACGTTTCAGGTTGCTCGGAACTGATCGCGGTGAGGGGTTCGTCAATCATTAGGTCCAAAATCACGTCTCCTGCGCATGTGATCTCGAAACGGAGCAATAGGTGCTCTTGGTTTCCAGTGTGTTAAATTTCTGGGTTTGCAAAGTTCACAGCTGTGAACTTTTAGGCTGAGGATAGATTGTTGAGAGCGCTGATCATGGGCACATAGGAAAACTCCTGGGCTTCGAATTTTGAACAGAGCTTGAGCAAATACCCGCCCGGATTTCGGATGTGCCCGAACCGTTCAAGGATCGCGGCGAGGGTGATTGTGGCTGTTTGCGGGCCCATGCGGCTTCTGACGGAGTGCCAAAGAGATGTTGAAATTCCCATCATTGGACGGATCGCTTCGACGGCCGTGTGAAACCCGCGCCAATCGGTAATTGGTTCGGTTGCATAGGTTTGGACTTCTTTGCATCTGTCGAGGATGATCTTCAGGGGAAGATCGGAGGACGTTCTATATGGCTCTAATGGCCTGTTAGTGTCGCTTGGCTTGGTAGGTTGATGATTTTCAGGGGCACTCTCTAATTCTATGTTTTTTAAATTAGAATTATGAATGTGGTGCTCATTTTGGGCGTCTTTGGTGCTCAGTTCGGTTGACGCTGGGCATCCCAACGCATCCCGAGCGTCGGCGATTGCGGAGCATAGATCCTGTTGCAATACGGCCATTTCGTCTGCGGACATTGTGCGACGCAGAGATCGTGCGGCCAGCAACGTACAATCCCCAAGACGATCCCAGAGCGGGGCAGGGTGGTCATGTGACCCAATCTCTACCAAGGCCTTTAGATCGCGCAGCATGAGACTGAGTGCGCGTCTGACGCGGTCATAGCACTGCTGTTCAACGCGGATCGCTTCGGCCAGGTCTTGCAGCTCGCCATAGCGACGGGGCAGGGGCGCGAGATCAAACCCATAGGCATCCCGTTCTGATCCGTAGCGCCGCACAAACCGTTTCCCGTTGGGGCTGTCACGGCGGATGATCAAACCGGCCTTGACCAGTTTAGAGATATGGCGTCGCATCGTTGAACAGGGCATCCCGTTGAGCCGCTCGCAAATCGAGGCATTGGAGGGAAAGACCACAAGGTCGGTGCCTTTGTCTGCGTCCAAAACCCGTTCGGGATGAAATGTCAGCAAAGCCTGCAACACGGTCAAGGTGCGATCAGACAGACCCAAAGCCGTTCGGGCAGAGGACAAGGTTCGCAGTATATCCCACTTGTCAGCCGCCGCGGATTGGCCCGCATGGTCTTTGGGTACGACCAATTCCCTGGGCACAGCATCCGCCGCACGCCGGAAGGACGTGATTGGGTGATAGATCATGATTTTTGCCACTCAGGCACAAAAATATTGCCACCGCGAATCACTTATGACTTGCGATAAAGAGCGCTGGAACCTAATCTGGCAGTGCTAGCTAACAGATGAGGTCTCGTAGAGCGTCCGCTTTGCGGGGCCTTCTCTTTTGCCTGTTTGTGTCTCCTGTTTTTGTTTCGCTCTTCCTCAGTCTTCGATACGCGATTTGAACCGCGCATGAAGGTCGTGCAGCACATCGTTTGCATGAATTTCCAGCCACGCTGCAAATTCATGATTGTCGATATCAAGGCGAACGCCTTTTGCTGTCGTTGTCATTTTGCCGACGCTGACACCATCAACGGTGAGCGCGGATGTTTTTGGTTTTGCCTTCTTAGGCTCTGCTTTTTTGACGGTGCTGGTATCTTGAGCCAGTGTCAGAACGGCATCAAAGGTCATTACGGACGGGTCCGCATCCAGGTCTTGGCCCAAGGCGATGGCTGTTTGGCATTCCGTGGCAATACGGTCTGCTTCGCGAACCAGTTGATCGACCAGATAAGGGCGGGTTTCGATGGCTTTGGCCAAGGTTTCCCAACGCGGACGCCCAATCCCCGGCGCAGGGCCAATTTGCCGCGCCAGATCCGGGGTTATGGTGTCTACAATCGCCAAAGCCATCGAGATCGCGGATTTTGTCACGGTCAGCACTTCGGCGACTTGCGCCTGATTGCCAAAGCCGCTGTCCACAAGATCACGGGCGAACAGAGCCTTTTCAATAAAGCTAAGATCCCGGCGGGCCATGTTTTCCGAAATTTGGGCGCGAACGGCTTCGTCGTCATCCATCGCGGCCACCAAGGCCCGAACAGTTGTCACCTTGTCCGAGTTTCGGATCGCTTCTAACCGGCGGCGGCCATAGACAAGCATATACCGATCCGGGGTTTTAGGGTCGCGTCGCACCAAGATTGGGACTGTTTGTCCGTTGGTTTCAATCGCGTCCTGCAAATCCACGACATCGCTGGGGTCCAAGCGGTCTGCGAGCCGGGTATCTTCCACGGCCCATGGGTCCAAATCCCAGACCTGATGGGCGTCTACAGCATCACGGGCCGAGCGTAGCGCCCCGTTTTGACCTAGCATAGAGCCTGTTTTGGCCGTGGATGGCATGGGGGCAGGGGGCTGAACGCCAGCACTTGCCAATGTATCCAACATGGACAGGCGTTTCTTTTTGCTTCCACTCATGAGCGCCCCCAGGTTTTTTGGATCAATTCAGAGATTTCGTCGTTCACGGCATTCAGGCTTTCGATTGCGCGGTCATAGGTCGTGCGGGTGAAGGCGCTGCGTTCCACTTCGTATAGGGTCTGTTTTGTCAGACCGGCATCCGAAATGGCGGTGGACTTCAGCATCGGCGCGTTCAGCACTTTGTCTTCGTACATTGTGCGCAAAAAAGCGACGATCCGGTTTTGCGGGGCGTCGGTCGGTTCATACCGCGTTAACAAATAGCGCATCCAGTCATGGCCCAGATCTGCACCCGAGTGTGCAATCACGTCCATCAGGTCCGCCGTCATGCGCAGGAATTGGGACATGGACATCACGTCCAGCATTTCGGGGTGAATGGTAACCAACACGCCGGTTGCGGCGGACAGGGCAGACATTGTGAGAAACCCAAGTTGCGGGGGGCAGTCGATCACCACCACGTCATAGCGGTCATCGACCTGTGATAGAGCCTCTTTTATCCGGAAAAAGAACAGGCC
>CALHST010000237.1 GCA_938038825.1 uncultured Paracoccaceae bacterium
GCCAGCACCACCATACCGCCCGCATGGGCAAGGTCGTCCTCGGTGAGCCCTGGAATTTTGCCCCGCGCCACCAAAGGGGCAAGACTGGCGCGCAAGGCAAGGTCACACGCAAGGGCTGCAAATTCTGTGAGCGTTTCCGTGACCTGTTCCAGCGTCCAGATCCCGCCCAAATCCATCAGACCCGTGATCAAGGCGATGCGTGCTTTGGCCGCGCGCAAGGCGGATCCCATCTGCGGGGGCGGCACAGTTTGCAATTCGGCGTAAACCCGTTGCACAGCCGCTTCGGGGTCTTCAAACGCTTCGGGCAACCAAGGGCCATGTTTGACAATCAGCCCCCGCAAATAAGGAGACGAGCCCCCGCCCCCCGCCAAAAGATCGCGCAGCTCTGGCGGCAGTTCCGGCAGCAATGCCGCCATTTCGACCCCGGCAGCAGGGTCATAAGCACGGGGCATTTTGGTCAGGCGGTCAACGGTATTCATAAACACGAACAGTGATGTCGCTAGACCTCAGGGTCAATGGGTTGCACTCAATTGAAAGGCGCGGCACAAAATGAACATGAGCAAAAGTTTGAAACGCGTGCGGGCTGCGCTGCAGGCCGCAGGGCTTCCCGACACCATTCAGGAAACGCCACTGGCACGAACTGCAAAGGATGCCGCCGATGCCATTGGGTGTGGCGTGGACCAAATTGCCAAGTCGATTGTGTTTGCCGATACCGATGGAAAAGCGGTTTTGTTTTTGACCGCTGGCGGCAATCAGGTCGATACTATCAAAGCCAGTGTCTTGGCAGGCGGTGCTTTGCAAAAGGCGGATGCGGCCCTGATCCGTGCCCAAACCGGCTTTGCCATTGGGGGTGTTTCGCCCATTGGGCATCTCAACCCGATCCGCGCGTGGATTGATCCCAGATTGTTTGATTTCGCGCAAATTTGGGCTGCGGCGGGCACACCACATCATGTTTTTGGCACCCATGCCGAAGAAATTGAACGCATATCCAGTGCGCAACGCGCTGATTTTACAGTACAAACCAACTTAATGTAAAAAACATTTACATTGACCCTTGTTTACTGAAGCAAACCTCACCATCTTGTTAGATGTGAAGGCCGTTTACATCACAGCCGACACAGAAACCATATATTAGCTTGACTGCGAAAGGATCCTTAAAATGACCGCCATCACCCAGTCCACCTCCGCACACCGACCCCAAGGTTGGTTTTCCAGGGCCGAAGCTTGGCTGGATGAAAAAGGCAAAGGCGCCTGGATCGCGGCCATGGTTCTTGGTTTCATCTTCGTCTGGCCCATTGGCCTTGCCCTTCTGTTTTACATGATCTGGAGCAAACGCATGTTTTCTCGAAACACTTGTGTCGGTTTGCGCAAACAAGCGCATGTTATGACCACGATGCGCTCAACAGGAAATACAGCTTTTGACAGCTACAAGGCGGATACGCTGCGTCGTCTGGAAGAAGAACAAGATAAGTTCGAAGAGTTTTTGGAACGTCTGCGCGAAGCAAAAGACAAATCCGAGTTTGACCAATTTATGGATGACCGGGCTGCTGCTGCACGCAACGACACACGCGACACCTAAGATACTGGTTCCCATCGGTCCCGGGACATTCCCGGGGCCAGCTCCCACATATGCACAAGAAAGACCAAAGCGATGACCCGCTATGCTGACACAGCAACTTGGCGCGATTTACCCGACCCGGATCGCCAATCCGAGTTTTATTCCAGTGTGCCGTCAAAGAGGTTTCTGGCATGGATTTTGGATACAGTGATCATCACGCTTCTGGTTCTAGTGATTCTTCCATTTACCGGATTTTTGGGTCTGTTCGTGCTGTTCCCATTGGGTTTTTTGGTCGGATTCATCTATCGGGTGATCACTTTATCGGGGCGTTCCGCCACGTGGGGCATGCGTTTGATGGCCATCGAATTGCGCCAACAAAATGGGCAACGCTTTGATCTTGGAACGTCTTTTCTTCACACATTGGGATTTACCGTGTCGTTTGCATTCCCAATTTTACAGGTAATTTCCATAGTTTTGATGGCCACAACAGAGCGTGGTCGTGGTTTAACAGACCATCTGATGGGATCTGTTGCTGTGAACCGCAGACGATAAACAATCACCCCAGATGCGCTTTGGCCCGGCGGGTTTCAAAGCCGCGCCCAGGCGGGCGTGAACCAGTTTATTGCAGAACAGCTTGTAACACGCCTATAGGTTTTGATAGCTTAATGCTGAAACCTTTTGGACGACCTTAATGCGCCACACGCTTCCACTTGCTCCGCAGTTTTACGTGACTGCACCGCAACCCTGCCCCTATCTTGAGGGCCGGATGGAACGGAAGTTGTTCACCGCATTGCAAGGTCAGAATGCGCAAAAGCTGAATGACAGTCTAAGCCAGCAAGGATTTCGGCGCTCGCAAAACGTCTTGTATCGCCCGTCTTGCGCGGATTGTTCCGCCTGTTTGTCCGCGCGGATTGATGTGTCGCAGTTTTCTCCGAAGAAAACGCAAAGACGTACGATCAGGCGCAATGCCCATCTGGATCGCAAGGCGACCTCTCCTTGGGCCACGGAAGAGCAATACGAACTGTTTCGCACCTATCTGGATAGCCGACACGCCAATGGTGGCATGGCAGATATGGATGTATTCGAATTTGCGGCCATGATCGAAGAAACACCCATCCGAAGCCGGGTGGTTGAGTACACAGACAGACACGATGGCGCTCTTGCGGGGGTCAGCCTGACTGATGTGCTGACAGATGGCTTGTCGATGGTCTATTCGTTTTATGACCCTGAACGGCATTCAGATAGTCTTGGGACCTATATGATCCTGGACCACATCAAGATCGCGCAGGAAGCGGACTTGCCTTATGTGTATTTGGGCTACTGGGTCCCGGGCTCGCAGAAGATGGGCTACAAATCACGCTTTTCAGGGCTCGAGATTTATCTGGGCGGGCAATGGCAGGTCATGGATGATCCCGACAACTTCGCTGTTGAAAAGCATCCCCTCGCAACAGATCCCATAGCGGAACAAGTCGCCAATATCAGCCTGCCCGACACGGTGCCTGTAACACGATAAGACTGACCGCGCGTGTGCTAAAGCACACCTTACAGATTTGGCAATCCCGATCTCTTCAAATTGAAACGCCCAGCGTCTTGGCTGGGCGCGTCATCTGTTCTGAATGTAGGGTGTGCTTTAGCACACGCACCTGCGTTCAACGGCCAATAAGATCGGGAACGATGGTCACAATGGCCGGGACGAACCACAGGATCGCCAGCCCCAAAACCTGGATCAGAACAAACGGGATGATCCCCCGATAGATATGTCCTGTGGTCACTTCTTTAGGAGCCACACCGCGCAAGTAGAACAGCGCAAATCCAAAGGGCGGGGTCAGAAACGAGGTCTGCAAGTTCACGGCGATCATGATCGTCACCCATTTGGGATCAAACGACCCGCCATAGATCACCGGCCCAACGATCGGGATCACGATGTAGATGATCTCTAGAAAATCGAGCACAAAGCCAAGGACAAACAGCACCAGCATCACAATCAGGAACACGGTCAATTCGTTGTCAAACGACTTGAGCCATTGCTGGATATAGTGCTCTCCCCCAAAAGAGATCACCACAAGGTTGAGCACCTGTGACCCGATCAGAATGGTGAACACCATCGAGGTCACTTTGGCTGTTTCCCGCACGATCGGTGTCAACACACCGTTTGTGAACAGGATGTAGCAGCTGAACAGCAACCCAAAGAGCGCATAAAGATACGCAGAATAGGCCAAGAAGAACGCAACCCAGCTTTCAAACGACACGCCCGCCTGGTTGATGCGCAGATCAAAGTTGATGCCCACAAGGATACACACAATGATCGCAAGCGTTGACCATATGATCACGCGCGGTGAGCGATCAAGATCCTTTAGTTTGCGATAGGCGGCCAGCATGATGGCCCCGCCTGCCCCAAGTGCGGCCGCGGGGGTTGGGTTGGTAATCCCACCAAGAATCGAACCAAGCACAGCAACAATCAGGATCAACGGTGGGAACACCACCCGGATCAATTCGTTTCGCGCACAAGTGCCAACAGCAAAATACACCCCATACGCCATCGCGGCGAAAGGCAAAGCCAACAAAACCCAGCTGAGGCCCGACGACATATCGGCCCCGATGAGCGCAATATCCGCCAGTAAGACCACCACGCCACCTATCGCACCGATTAGCAAAGGACGTGGGTTAGACAAAGGCGACACCCCGCGCGCCACGGCCAGAACCAAGCCCAATAGGACAACCAATGTCGCAACGCCCGTGCCAATGGGGGCGCGGCTGGTGATCTTGTCGATCTTGGCTTGTGTCAGCTCATCTTCGGTAAGGGCCTCGGACTGCTGGACTCCGCCGGAATCATCAATGGCTGTCTGTTGCGCCATCGCGGCGTCCCAAGCAGCTTGGCCATGCAATTCGATCATGGATGCTTGGCATTCCGGCCCGACATTGGTGCGCAAAGAGGCCCCTTCGCCGATATCGGAATAACCAGACACGCGGATATCTTGCGACCCGATAACGCCGAGATTGCCCAACAGGACCGCGCCCACAATCAACGCACCAGGAACACCCAAGAACCATGTGAAGGCTTCACCGCGTGTGATGGGTTCGTTTGAGGTTGTCCCCATCGGAACAGCAGGTGCTTTGTCTGGGTTCAAGAGAGCATAGCCAAAGGCATAAAGCGCATAGAGCAAGGCCAGCAAAATACCCGGTAACAAGGCCGCTTGGAACAACGTCCCCACGGACAGAACCGCAGGCTCACCCAGATAAGTCAGCGCATCGGTACAGCCCGCCGTTTGCGCCCGTTGTTCTTGCGCAGCGGAATAAAGATCCCCCGCCAAAGTGCCAAGCAGAACAATCACGATAGAGGGCGGAATGATCTGCCCCAACGTACCAGAGGCCGCAATGACCCCGGTTGCGATCTCGGGCGAATAATTGTTGCGCAGCATGGTCGGCAGCGCCAACAGACCCATGGTGACAACGGTCGCCCCAACGATGCCGGTAGACGCCGCAAGAAAGGCCCCAACAACGACAATGGACACGGCCAGACCACCGGGCAGCGGGCCAAAGACACGCGCCATCGACGTCAACAGGTCATTGGCAATCTTGGAGCGTTCCAGCGTGATGCCCATCAGAACGAACATCAAAACCGCCAAGAGTGTTTCGATGGATTGTCCGGCGAGCACCCGTTCGTTGATCCGGTTCACAATGAACGACACGTTGCGATCCAGCGCCTGTTCCCAGCCATTTGGGAACACAGCCTGTTCGATCCGCGGCAAGTCAGGGTATCGGAAAATCGAAATTTCCGTCGGTTTTGCGCCCTCTGACACCAAGGTCTTGTAAAGATCGCTCGACGTATCAATGGCCTGATGGATCAGCAAACCTGCGCTGTCCAATGACGCGATGATGCCAAAGGAAATTAACCCCGCCCCACCAATGGCAAACGCCACTGGGAAACCCGACAGGATGCCTCCGAAAAGACAAATGAACACAATGATCAGGCCGATCTCGACGCCATCAAGTCCCAACATAAAATCAGCCCTTTAGTGTGTGCCTTCGAAGGCTTCTTCACCTTCACCAAGCGTGTCTTTGTCTAGATATTTACCGGCAGAGGCTTCGCCCTCTTTCAGTTCAAGATAGCTGCGCCAGAAGAATGCGAGCGCTTGCAGGAATACGAGGCCCGCAAATGCAACAAGCAGGACTTTGAACAAAAAGTAGCCGGTGAAGCCATTTGGCGAAAACCCGATGGTTTCCACATTCCAACGCAAAGCGCGCGCCTTGAGAACCAACCGATCCAGCGTATCTGACGCAGAGGGTTTGGGCACGATCAGGTGGCGCCACAGGAAGTACCAGGAATACATCCAGATCATGATGGCGCCGGGGATCATAAACAGCAGTGAACCGCACATATCAGTGATGCGCTTTGCACGGTGGCCCACAGCCGAATAGATCAAATCGACGCGCACATGCCCGCCTTGAACAAACGTGTAGCTCACGCAAAGCGCGACCACCAACGCATTGTAAAGCTTCAGTTCCTCGGCGAACCAAGAGATATCAAATTGCAACGGTATCCCGAACCCGATCGAAATATCGGGCCGTGTAAATATGCGCTGCATGAAGACGATGACAATTTGTTGGATGACCATAAACAGGCCAGCCCAAGCAAAGGTGCGCCCAACGATATTCGCAACACCTTCAAGGGCCCGCACACAGCCCCAAAGGAACCTGTTGGACACCAACATGCCATATAACGTGACCAAGACGACCACGTTGAAAACCATAAAGAAGAACTCGACAGAACCACCGTAATAGACAAACGCCATCAGGCTTTGTTTGTCTTCCAGGGATCCGGTCCACAGCAGCCAGTCGAACAAAGGCGGGACAGGTTTTTCGCCTTCCGCAGGGGCCCCAGAAAGAAACGGCAGGATGCCGATCAGCATGTGCCAGAACCCAAGGCCGATCTGTTCGATGACCCAAAGCAATCCGCTTCCCAGCGCTGCAAATGCAGTGCCCAGCGTGACGGTTTCTTCTGCTTCCATGATGCCCCCTCGTGTAACCTTGTGCGCAAAAAGCGCAGGCTGTTACTGGCCTGTCTTAGATCGAAAAGGGCGCCGAAAACCCGGCGCCCTTGATAGAAAAGGTCGGCTTAGCCGCCCAGAACGCGTACGCGCTGTTCGACATAGAACGCATCGGACTTGTTGATCCAGCTTGCAGAATTCGCAAGGCTTGTTTCGAACGAAGCACGGATTTTCGCGAACAGTTCGTCGTTCATGTTTTCGTCCATGACCTCTTTGGAGGCTGCACCAAATGCATCCCAAACGTCGTCAGAGAACTGCAGCGTTTTCACGCCTTGCGCTTGCAAACGAGCCAGCGCCGCACCGTTGTTGGACAGTGTTTCAGACAACTGAACGTGCGTTGTGGCCATGGATGCATACCGCAGGATCGCTTTGTGCTGATCGCTGAGTTCGTTCCAGACGTCCAAGTTCACGTTTGCGGCCAAAGCTGAGCCTGGCTCGTGGAAGCCCGCCGTGTAGTAGACTTTTGCAACTTCTTGGAAGCCGGCGCGTTCATCAGCCATTGGGCCAACCCACTCCAGACCGTCCAGCGCGCCAGAAGACAGCGCTTGATACAGTTCACCGCCTGGGATGTTCTGGACAGATGCGCCCATTTTACCCAGAACCTGACCACCAAGGCCGGGCATACGGAATTTCAGACCGTTGAAGTCAGCAGCAGAGTTGATTTCATTGCGGAACCAACCACCGGACTGAGAGCCGGAGTTCCCTGCCAGCAAACCTTTGAGGTTGAAGATTTCGCCCAGCTCGTCGTGCAGCTGCTCGCCGCCGCCGTGGTGGTACCAGTTGGTCACTTCTTGCGCTGTGCCGCCGAATGGAACGGCCGTGTAATACGCATAGCCTGGGTGCTGACCGATGAAGTAATAGTCAGCCGAATGATACATGTCGGCTTGACCGGAAGACACCGCGTCAAACACTTCAAACGCGCCAACCAGCTCGCCCGGAGCTTTCTTGTCGATGACCAAAGAGCCACCGGACAATTCGCGCACCATTGTTTCAAGGTATGTTGCTGCATCATCAAGAACAGCAAAGCCGCGCGGCCAGGATGTGACCATTGTCAACGTCCGTGTGCCCTGCGCCAGAGCAGGTGTCGCCAAAGCGGTTGTGGCTGCTGCCGCGCCGCCAAGGGCAGAATTCTTTAGAAAAGAACGACGATCCATAGAGTGTTTCCTCCCAATTTTTTGGATAGCGGGACTCAGTTTTCCGACCCCCGCGGATCGTTAAAGTAGCGCCACCTTAGGGATCGTCGACCAAAGCGAAATACCCAGCACTACGTAGTTTTCGCTAACAGATTGCGTTTATTAACCAATTTACCTGCAAAATGTGATGCAGTTTGCAGAATCAGGTGGTGGCAAAGGCTTTGATTCGTTCGAAATACGTCGTATCGATTCGTCATGCGCCGCGTTTTCGACATACTGCGCCTAAGTTATGGGCAGAAGCTGGCCCTTGTGGCCGCTATCCCGTTGATCTTTGCGGTGGCTGGGATTGCGGGGCTTGTCACGGTGCAATCAAAGGCCAGCGCGGAACAGGAAATCCGGTCCTTGGAAACACGCCTGATCGAGGCCAAGAAACAAGAGCTGCGCAACTATGTAACGCAAGCCCGCAACGGGTTCTATTTCATCTACGGCAATGCCGCCCCCGACGATCAAAAGGCCAAGGATCAGGTCAAACAGATCCTGTCGGCAATGATCTATGGCGATGAAGGGTTCTTCTTTGTCTATGATTATGACGGCAACAATCTTGTCTCTCCGCGTCAGACAGATCGTATCGGGGCGAACTGGGCAGGCTTGGAAGATGCAAACGGCACGCCCGTCATTGATGATTACATTCGCGTGGCGCGCCAAGGGTCCGGATATGTGTCACATCTGTGGCCCAAGCCGACCACAGGACAAGAGGCTGAGATGATCACCTATGTGACCTCGTTCCCGTCGTGGCGGTGGGCGGTCGGCACGGGGGTGTTTATCGACGATGTTCTGGAATCCGTCGCGGCAGCCCGGGCAGAGGTCGAAGCGCGGGTTCAGCGAACATATCTTTATATCACCGTCATCACATTGGCCGCGTTGCTGGTGGTGTTTGGCTCTGGCATGTTCATCAATTTTCGCGAACGCCGTTTGGCTGATGCAAAGCTAAAGGAACTGACGCAGCGGGTCTTTGATGCGCAAGAAGAAGAACGCGGTCGCGTGGCGCGCGAATTGCATGACGGGATCAGTCAAATGCTGGTGGGTATTCGCTTTGCCCTGGACACCGCGCGGCGGCGACTAAGCACGGGCAGTCATGCGCAGGGCAGTTTGGACAAAGGCATGGACGCGCTTGGGGACGCCATATCCGAGGTGCGTCGTATAAGCCGCGACTTGCGGCCCGGCGCGCTGGATGACTTGGGTCTGGGCCCCGCTATCAAGACGCTGACCGAAGACTTTGCCAAGCGCACCGGGATTACCACGCAATTTGATACAGTCGTGTTTCGTAACCGACTGGATCCCGAGGCAAAAATTGCCCTTTATCGCATCGCGCAGGAGGCGCTGACCAATATCGAACGTCATGCCAACGCATCCACCGTATCGATTGACTTGCGAGGGCATCGCCGGGGGGTGACCTTGCGTGTTGAAGATGACGGAACAGGTATTCAAATGCGCAAAGGCGCGGGGATCGGGCTGCGCAACATGGAAGAGCGGGCGGCGCAGTTGGATGGCACCTTGCGCATTTTGTCTGCAAAGGGGAAGACAGGGACAGTGATCGAAGCCACGGTCCCCCTCACCCATCTTTTGGCACCACAGAATGAGGCCGCCTCTGCAGCCGAAAGTTCCGAAAAAGCGAAAGCACCCGCATGACCGACAAAACCCGTGTATTAGTGGTTGATGATCACCCGATGGTGGCGGATGGCATTCAGTCCATTCTTGAAAGCTATGAAGATCTAGAAGTTGTGGGCACCTTGGGTGATGGGCAGGCGGTCATCAATGAGATCGAAACACTGGCCCCGGATGTGATCCTGATGGATTTGAACATGCCGGGGGTTGGCGGGCTTACCGCGACGGAAATGGTGCTGGAACAGCGCCCAGATACGCGCATTTTGATTTTGTCGATGCATGACAGCTCGGAATATGTGTCGTCAGCCTTAAGCCATGGTGCGATGGGGTATGTTTTGAAAGATGTCCCCACGGACGAGATTAAAATTGCCATTGATACCGTCATGCGAGGCGAACAATATCTGTGCACTGGCGCAACCGTGGCGTTACAGCCCAAGTCCAGCCCCCTGTCCGAAACATTGACGAACCGAGAGCAGACGATTTTGCTGCAATTGGCCCAAGGAAAGTCCAACAAAGACGTCGCAATTGCCTTGGATATCTCGGTACGCACGGTCGAAACGCATCGCAAAAACATCAAACGCAAACTTGGCATCTCATCAACCGCGGGTTTGACGCGATACGCGATGGAACATGGCGTATTGCAGGGCACGGGCGTTTCCATCTGACGAATTTCTTTAGGATTATCCTTTGGATGCCCTGCTTGGTAAGAATATGTTGACCGTTTGCCCCTATCCGTTTGGACATGGGTTTACATGCTTCCGTTCAAACACAGGATTCTGTGGATTTTGCCTCGACTCGGCGACGCGTCATTGACCAAGTGGCGACGCTGCGTGCGCGCGCCATTCGTGCGGCCCTTGCCGGACATTTGATTTACAGCAAAAGTTGCGACACCTCAGGCGGCCAGCTGACCCATGACAGCATGATTACGCTGTTGCAGGAACAGGTCGATGCCATGCGACAAGTTCAGTCAATGCTCGCCGGGAAAAGCGCGGACACATCTATTCAGCCAGATATTCTGGAGTGGCTGTCAAGCCTGGCCATCCAGCATAAGCGGGTCAGACGCGACGTCGAAGCCATGCACAAGTTGACTCAGGACATGCTAAACTGCGCACAACGTCGCGCGTCACCCAAGGATGAGTACGACACGCTTCTGTCAGACGTTTGGATGCGCCATTTGACCTTTAGTCGCGGTCAGTTCTTCGAAACCATCAGCAACTTTTGCGACAGCTTGTGGAATGACATCGAAAACGACCGTCGCGACGAAGTTCAATATGCTGCTGAAGCCAGCAAGGCCATTTCAGAAACATTGGTTCGCCTGGAACGCATTGGCAAACACGTCAAGCTTGTGTCCCTGAACGCTGCTGTAGAAGCCTCGCGCGCGGGAGATGCCGGTAAAGGTCTGACGGTCATCGCAGTTGAGTTCAAATCACTTGCAGAAGAAATCCAAAGTCTCGCGGCCCACGCGCGCACAAAGATAAAAGCCCAATAACGGATCGTCGGCGGGCCAAGGTTCGTGCAGCGACGCCATGGGTGTTTTGATTTTCAGCAACGGCATGGTTCGTCAATATGACATTCTGGTGGATCATGTATCAGACCATCAAGTATCCATTATCGCCTGTTTTAATTCATTTCCCGCATTTTGAATGCCAAACGACAAACACTCCGAAAAACAAGGCGACTTGTCGTCAAGGGACCTGCGCATCGGGGTGTTTCATCGGCTCGCAGCACGCGCGTCTTATGAGCGATCCACGCTGTTACCAATGCACACAGGGCGCGAAAACCTCGAAACGTGGCGAGAGACTCCGGCGATCCAAATCACATCCTAACCACCTAAGACACAGGTCGTTTGCGTTCTCAGCGCCCTGCCCCGCCTCGATTTTCCGCAAAGTTTCACGGGATCAGTGAATTTCGCAACAAAAGTACAAAAAATATCACCTCAGGGACAGATATTTCTGCGCTTTGCCTGTTGACGCCCCGGAACGCCACTTTTAATGTCTGCCCTGCAAGAAGGAGCCTTGGGCAATGAGTACCCTTGTCGTCATTGTGAATCGAACGCGCATGGGCCGGTAACGGTAAAGCCTGACAGGACCCCATGCGCCCCCGATACACCGGGGGCTTTTTTTTGCGCTATAGACACGTGTTCAGATATCGGAGAACAGACATGACACGCCAAATGACCGGAGCGAAAATGGTCGTCCAATCCTTGATCGATCAGGGTGTAGACACAGTATTCGGATATCCCGGTGGTGCTGTGCTACCGATTTACGATGAGATTTTTCAGCAAAACAACATCAAGCACATCTTGGTGCGCCACGAACAGGGCGCTGTGCATGCGGCCGAAGGCTATGCGCGATCCACGGGGAAACCGGGTGTCTGTCTTGTGACCTCAGGGCCCGGTGCCACCAATGCGGTGACAGGCTTGACCGATGCGCTGATGGATTCCATCCCGCTGATCGTTTTGACAGGTCAGGTGCCGACCTTCATGATCGGCTCGGATGCATTCCAAGAAGCGGACACTGTGGGCATCACCCGCCCCTGCACGAAACACAATTGGTTGGTCAAAGAAACGGATGCGCTGTCCCGCGTGATTCATGAGGCATTCCATGTGGCCACGTCTGGCCGACCCGGCCCCGTTTTGGTGGATATCCCCAAGGATGTGCAGTTTGCGACAGGCACCTATCAGGGTGCGAAGCCGTCCAATTCGCATTATCAGCCGCAACTCAAAGGCAACATGGAAGAGATCACCGAACTGGTCGCGGCCATAGAAAAAGCCAAACGGCCCGTGTTCTATACCGGTGGCGGCGTGATCAATTCGGGCCCGGCCGCAAGCCAGTTACTGCGCGAGCTGGTTGAGGCGACAGGGTTTCCGATCACCTCAACACTGATGGGGTTGGGCTGTTACCCTGCGTCCGGCGACAAGTGGTTGGGCATGTTGGGCATGCATGGTTTGTATGAAGCAAACTTGGCGATGCATGATTGCGACCTGATGATCAACATCGGTGCGCGGTTTGATGACCGGATTACTGGACGGTTGGATGCATTCAGCCCCAATTCAATCAAGGCGCATATTGATATTGATCCGTCATCTATCAACAAAGTCATCAAAACAGACATTCCGATCGTCGGTGACGTTGGCCATGTTCTGGAAGATGTTCTGAAGGTTTGGAAATCACGCGGTCGCAAAACGAATGCGGACGCGGTTGGCAAATGGTGGGATCAGATCAAGGAATGGCGCAAGATTAACTGCTTGGCCTTCACTCAGGATCCGAAGTCCAAAACGATCAGGCCGCAACATGCGCTGACCCGCCTTGAAGCGTTGACCAAAGACCGCAAGGATCGCTTCATCTGTACAGAAGTGGGTCAGCACCAAATGTGGGCGGCGCAATATCTGGGCTTTGAGGATCCAAATCACTGGATGACGTCTGGCGGTTTGGGCACGATGGGATACGGGTTCCCCGCCTCTGTTGGTGTGCAGATGGCGCATCCGGACGCTTTGGTCATTAACGTGGCGGGCGAAGCGTCTTGGCTGATGAACATGCAAGAGATGGGAACGGCCGTTCAGTACCGCTTGCCCGTCAAACAGTTTATCCTGAACAACGAACGGTTGGGCATGGTGCGGCAGTGGCAAGAATTGCTGCATGGAGAGCGCTATTCCCAAAGCTGGTCAGAAGCCCTGCCCGATTTTGTGAAACTGGCCGAAGCTTTTGGCGCCAAAGGCATCTTGTGTTCCGACCCGGATGATCTGGACGACGCGATCATGGAAATGCTGAACCACGATGGTCCTGTCATCTTTGATTG
>CALHST010000238.1 GCA_938038825.1 uncultured Paracoccaceae bacterium
GGCCGACCTGCGGGGCGGTGTTCATGTGGGACGTGAAAACGGAATTCGTTCTGGTAATCTTCGATGGCTTTTAACGCTGTCAGCTCGACATTGGCATGTCCGGTAAAGCGGCGGGGATCCAGACACCACGTGTCGTAACACGCCTCTCCATGCACGATCTGTTGGGCCAGCAGCCAGCCATGCCCACCGCCTTCGCCCACACCAGCACGCAGTCCGATAATGCAAAACGCGTTGCGCTTGCCGGGAATGGGGCCCACCAAAGGCGCACCGTCGATGGTATAGGTGATGGGACCGTTGACGATCCGTTTGATCCCCACTTCGGTGAGGGCCGGCATGCGGGCAAACGCGCCCTCCAGCACATCCATCACCCGGTCCAGATCATCGGGGCACAGATCATTGGCAAAGCTGGGGCTGATCCCGTCCAGGCCCCATGTCTTACAGCCCTGCTCATAGAACCCGACCAACAGACCATTCTTTTCCTGGCGCGAATAGTAATCCGAAATGGGGCATCGCAGCAGGGGCATGCGATGGCCTGCCTCGACAATTGCAGGGATGTCTTCGGTGACGAAATACTGATGTTCCATCGACGCGACGGGATGATGCACCCCCATCATCGCCCCAACTTCGTTCACGCGGTATCCACAGGCATTCACCACAACATCCGCATCAATGCTGCCTTTGTCGGTTTCAACAGTCCATGTGTCATCTGCGTGCTGGGTCAGGGCCGTGACATTGGTGTGGCGATAGACTTCGGCGCCCGCCTTGCGGGCATGAAAGGCCAGCGCCTGACACAGTTGCGCCGGATCAATGTCACCGTCTTGCCCATCCCACAAACCACCCAACAGGTTATCGGTTGAAATCAGCGGATGACGTCGGGCACATTCCTGGGCGTCGATGACTTCGAATTCAACGCCCATACCGCGCGCCATCGACGAAAAGTGGCGATAGCCTTGCATCTGCGCTTCGGTATTGGCCAGCCGGATGCCGCCATCCCCATGGTGATATCCCACAGGGTATTCTGGGTCGTCACGCAGCTTTTTGTACAGATTAACGGAATGGGTTTTCAGGCCAACCATTGTTTGGTTCATGCCAAAATTGGTCACTTGCGCGGCCGAATGCCAGGTAGTCCCAGAGGTCAGTTCGTCCCGCTCAATCAGCACCACATCGGACCAGCCTTCTTCGGTCAGATGATACAACGTGGAACAGCCAGCAATGCCCCCACCAATAACAACAACGCGCGTGCGTGATTTCATACCCGGTCTCCCCACCAATCCGCTCAGGATAGAGCAGTTTGCTTTCTTTCGCGCAAGACCAGAGCCATCGTTAGATTACGGTTTTCCGCGCCCAATCTTGGGGTTTGCTGAAGCAGTTCGTGCGATGGTTAAAGGGTTTCCCATGTCACAGCGCCATGGCCATCGCGCGTGGCGGGCTTTACGAAACACATATGACGTACTAACTTAAGCCTCCATTCAGGTGCGACAGGCCATCGCAGGGCCATATTTCGTCGCTAGAATACTTGCGCTTTTGTTAAGCACGTCATAGATGAGACGTTCTGCTGGTAGCGACGATTCGCAACCGGCTTTTTGCGTCTTAAGAATTGGCAGGAGCACACGACCGCTAAAAATTCCTCCTAAGTCTTTCGCAGAGAGCCGCCAAACAGCAGGCTGCGCCACAGGTTTGGCGGTTCTCTTGGAAAGATTGTGATCGGGCGCGCACGATGGGCAAGTGCGCAGGGATAGATCCTCTTTTTTCGTCTTTGAGCGTTCGCGACGGGCCGCCCTCCCGCTGCGCGGACAGACAAAGATGGAGTGCGAAAACCGCATGGCAAATACGTTTCTTGGACAAAAGCGTCTTCGGAAATATTACGGTAAAATCCGTGAAGTTTTGGAAATGCCGAACCTTATCGAGGTTCAGAAATCCAGCTATGATCTTTTCCTGAATTCGGGTGAGGCGCCAGAGCCTACCGAAGGGGAAGGTATCAATGGCGTTTTCCAATCGGTCTTTCCGATCAAAGACTTCAATGAAACCTCTATTCTGGAATACGTGAAGTACGAGCTGGAAGCTCCGAAATATGACGTAGAAGAATGCCAACAACGTGACATGACATACAGCGCGCCGCTGAAGGTGACGCTGCGCTTGATCGTGTTTGATATTGATGAAGACACAGGCGCGAAGTCTGTGAAAGACATCAAAGAACAAGACGTGTTCATGGGCGACATGCCTTTGATGACACCAAATGGTACTTTTGTGGTGAACGGCACGGAACGTGTGATCGTGTCGCAAATGCACCGCTCACCCGGTGTGTTCTTTGACCACGACAAGGGCAAAACGCATTCCTCCGGGAAGCTTTTGTTTGCGTGCCGCATCATTCCTTACCGTGGCTCTTGGCTGGATTTCGAATTCGATGCCAAAGACATCGTATTCTGCCGGATCGACCGTCGCCGCAAATTGCCTGTGACAACATTGCTGTATTCTTTGGGACTCGACCAAGAAGACATCATGGACGCGTACTACGACACGGTGTCGTTCAAGCTGGACGGCAAGAACAAGGGCTGGGTTGCCCCATTCTTCCCGAACCGGGTGCGTGGCACACGTCCGACGTTTGACTTGATCGACGCAAAAACGGGTAATGTGATTGCGGAAGCCAACAAGAAAGTGACACCGCGCGCGGTCAAGAAATTGATCGACGAAGGCGCTGTGACCAATTTGCTGGTGCCGTTCGAACATATCGTGGGCAAGTTTGTCGCCAAAGACATCATCAACGAAGAAAATGGCGCGATCTATGTCGAGGCCGGTGATGAGCTGACTTTGGAATATGACAAAGACGGCACGCTGATTGGTGGCACGGTCAAAGATCTGGTGGATGCGGGCATTACCGACATTCCAGTACTGGACATCGACAACATCAATGTTGGCCCCTACATGCGCAACACCATGGCGCAGGACAAAAACCTGAACCGTGAAACAGCGTTGATGGATATCTATCGCGTGATGCGTCCCGGTGAACCCCCCACCGTCGAAGCGGCCTCTGCCCTGTTTGACACCCTGTTCTTTGATAGCGAACGCTATGACCTGTCCGCCGTTGGCCGGGTGAAAATGAACATGCGTCTGGCATTGGATGCTTTGGACACGCAGCGCACCTTGCGCAAAGAAGACATCGTATCGTGCATCAAAGCGCTTGTTGAATTGCGTGATGGCAAGGGCGACATCGACGACATCGACCACCTTGGGAACCGCCGTGTGCGCTCTGTTGGTGAATTGATGGAAAACCAGTACCGCGTGGGTTTGCTGCGCATGGAACGCGCGATCAAAGAGCGGATGTCATCGGTCGAAATCGACACGGTTATGCCGCAAGACTTGATCAACGCGAAACCTGCGGCGGCGGCTGTGCGTGAATTCTTTGGCTCTTCGCAGCTGTCGCAATTCATGGACCAAACCAACCCACTGTCCGAAGTCACGCACAAACGTCGCCTTTCGGCGCTTGGCCCCGGCGGTTTGACCCGCGAACGGGCTGGCTTTGAGGTGCGCGATGTGCACGCAACGCACTATGGTCGAATGTGTCCGATTGAAACGCCGGAAGGTCCAAATATTGGTCTGATCAACTCGCTCGCGACTTTCGCGCGGGTGAACAAGTACGGCTTTATCGAAACACCGTACCGCAAGGTCGAAAATGGCAAAGTGACGGACGAAGTTAACTACATGTCCGCCACGGAAGAGCAACGTCACACCGTTGCGCAAGCCAACGCACAGATTGACGAAAACGGTCAGTTCACAAATGAATTTGTGAACACGCGGCAAGCGGGTGAATATACCCTTGCGCCGTCTGGCTCTGTTGATCTGATCGACGTGTCACCCAAGCAGTTGGTGTCAGTTGCGGCCTCGCTTATTCCGTTCCTTGAAAACGATGACGCGAACCGCGCCTTGATGGGCTCGAACATGCAACGTCAGGCCGTGCCACTGCTGCGCGCCGAAGCGCCGCTTGTTGGGACCGGGATTGAAGGCAAAGTTGCGATCGACTCCGGCGCTGCGATCCAAGCGAAACGCGCTGGCATCATCGACCAAGTGGATGCTCAGCGGATCGTTATCCGTGCCACCGAAGATCTGGAACTGGGTGACGCGGGTGTGGACATCTACCGCATGCGCAAATTCCAACGGTCGAACCAGAACACCTGTATCAACCAGCGTCCGCTGGTGAAGGTGGGTCAGTCTGTGTCCAAAGGTGAAATCGTCGCAGACGGTCCTTCCACGGATATCGGCGAATTGGCTTTGGGTAAGAACGTGGTCGTCGCGTTTATGCCTTGGAATGGCTACAACTACGAAGACTCCATCCTGATTTCAGAACGGGTTGCCCGTGACGACGTCTTTACCTCGATCCATATCGAGGAATTCGAAGTCGCCGCGCGTGACACCAAACTGGGTCCTGAAGAAATCACGCGGGATATCCCGAACGTGGGCGAAGAAGCGCTGCGCAACCTCGACGAGGCGGGCATCGTGTATATCGGCGCGGACGTGGAACCAGGTGACATTCTGGTCGGTAAGATCACACCCAAAGGCGAAAGCCCCATGACGCCAGAAGAAAAACTTCTGCGCGCCATCTTCGGGGAAAAAGCATCCGATGTGCGCGACACATCCATGCGTGTGAAACCGGGTGACTTCGGAACGGTTGTGGAAGTGCGCGTCTTTAACCGCCATGGTGTGGAAAAAGACGAACGTGCCTTGCAGATCGAACGGGAAGAGGTCGAACGCCTTGCCCGTGACCGGGATGACGAATTGGCCATTCTGGACCGCAACATCTATGCCCGCCTGCGCACGCTGATCACTGGCAAAGAGATCGCCAAAGGTCCACGCGGTGTGCAAGTCGGCAATGTTGTGGATGACAACCTGCTGGATGATCTGCTGACCCGTGGTCAGTGGTGGCAAATCGCCCTGAAAGAAGAGTCTGACGCACAAATCGTCGAAGCCCTGAACGAGCAATACGAGGCGCAAAAGCGTGCTTTGGATGCCCGGTTCGAGGACAAAGTCGAAAAAGTCCGTCGTGGCGACGATCTTCCACCCGGTGTGATGAAAATGGTCAAAGTGTTCGTGGCCGTGAAGCGCAAGCTGCAGCCGGGCGACAAAATGGCCGGTCGTCACGGGAACAAAGGGGTTATCTCTAAAGTGGTTCCCATGGAGGACATGCCGTTCCTTGCGGACGGGACACCTGTTGACTTCTGTCTGAACCCATTGGGCGTTCCATCGCGGATGAACGTGGGTCAGATTTTGGAAACACATATGGGTTGGGCCGCACGCGGTCTGGGTCTGAATGTGGACGAAGCCTTGCAGGAATACCGTCGTTCGGGTGATCTGACACCTGTTCGCGAAGCAATGCGCTTGGCCTATGGCGATAATGTCTATGAAGAAGGCATTACCGGCATGGCGGAAGAGGATCTGCTGGAAGCTGCGGGCAACGTGTC
>CALHST010000239.1 GCA_938038825.1 uncultured Paracoccaceae bacterium
CCACGCCGCTGAGATGACGTGAAATGCAAGCCCTTCGGGTGCGGCGGATTTTGCCTGTGAACTGCGTTACATCTCTTTGAAAGAGAATGACTATTTCGGCACAGATGTGCCGCGTCACAAACAAAATCTGCCGCACTGACGGCGCAGCATTAATGGGTCCTGACCCTAGACATGCGACCTGATGGATTGGCTGTGCGTGGCTTTCAAAGACTGCAAAGACTTCTGCGATAGGTCGGGCGTTTTTTGAGTATTTTTGGAACGATGAAGCGGCGTTTTACCTTGCGCGAACTGAGGTCAATGCGACCTGCATTTTGAGAGAGTCACGGGCTAGTCCTTGTCGTCTTTTGTTTTCTTGGCTTGAAGATGGCGAAAAAGGAAAAACAACCCCACGAATAATCCAATCCAAAACACTATATCTACAAGCCAGATTGGCATCTGAATTCCTTTTAACCAAGGCTGCCGTGAGCCTGACCCAAGTTTGATATGTAGGGTGAGCTTTAGCTCACGCTGTGTTCT
This sequence comes from uncultured Paracoccaceae bacterium, assembly GCA_938038825.1. Taxonomy (GTDB): domain Bacteria; phylum Pseudomonadota; class Alphaproteobacteria; order Rhodobacterales; family Rhodobacteraceae; genus Aliishimia. Next base: position 517 of record CALHST010000239.1, read on the forward strand.
GTCGCAATTGCGCCACTGTCTTTGCTGAAGTCGCCTAAGCTGTCAATGTGAGCGATCAGACTGAAGGCCGTGTTTTTCGGAACCAAACGGCGCTTGTTTTTGGTACTGGGCAGACGTATTAGTTTGAAATGTAACTAAATTGACGGTTGTGGCCCCAACTTCATGGCAGATGATTTCGATCTTACTGGTTTTTTACCCTATGCCCTTACGCAAGCGGCTGACGCCTTAAGCCTTGAATTCCAAAACATCTACAAAGGGCAGTACGGCATGTTGCGGACCGAGTGGCGTGTCCTTTTCCACCTTGGGCAATACGGCCCCATGACTGCAAAACACATTTGCGAGCGTGGTCGGTTGCATAAAACCAAAGTCAGCCGGGCTGTCGCCGCATTGGAAGACAAACGATATTTGACGCGCACTGCTCTTGAATTCGACCGTCGTCACGAGGAATTGCAACTGACCAAATCAGGGCTTGGGGTGTTTTCCAGCTTGAAAGCAGAAGCACATGCGTTTGATGCGCGGGTCAGGGCCACAATGACCGAAGACGAAGCAAAGGTGTTGCAAAGATGCGTGATGCGCATCGCAGGATTAGAAACCACGTCACCGTAAGTGAGGCAATGATGCAGGCATCTGAAGACAGTGTTCGCGCGCTGACCGCGGAACTTAGCAAATTAAACAACCACCGTTTTATCAAGGTTCAAAACTCTGTTTGGCGGTTGATCCTATTTCAATTTGCACGGGGATTGGCGTTTGGATTGGGAACTCTGATGGGGGCGACTGTGTTGGTCTCTTTGATTGCGTGGTGGGCCAGCCAATTCTCGTTCATTCCCATTCTGGGCGAATGGATGACCCAAATAGTTCAGCAAATGGAAAACGGTCGATAAGCCGAGACGTTAACCGACAAGAAACCAACATCTCACTCTTGCTTTGCGCTTTCTTCACAAAAGTCGCATTACCAAAAGGCTTTATTGAGGATTGCAAGAGCGCGATCATGGTGTTGTTAGTTGGACTTTTTATTTTATGTGCCGTCGTGGCGGTCACAATTGCGCGGCGTAAATCCCGCGAGCGTGTTGAAGAAGAAGATGTGGCGCAAGGCGACTTGCAGGCCTTGATGGAACACGATTTACAGATGCTGACCGCGCATCCGTCTTTGGGTGACGAGACGGGCAACGATCACGAGAAACACGCGGACGACGCGTCGTTGGAACGGTCAACGAAAGCCCGGAACGCGGATTCACGACGTGTGATCCCGCTGGTCTTTCACGACAGTGACACGGAAGAACTGTTTTTGCTATGGGACGATGCGGATGATTTAGAGCCGGTTGTTTCGGTGTCCCCCGATGCGGACAACCCAAATGTGACGCGTATCTATATGAACGGTGATCTGGTGGCCCGGGTTTCCTGTACACATGACATTGCCGTGGACGATGTGGGGCTTATGCCGCAAAGCGCTGCGAATTCATTGGGATTACTGCCCATCGCGGCTTGATCCCGCACAAACCTTTCAAATAATGTTTTGCGTCGCTGTTGAAAGCTGTCTATACGCGCGCATCCCGGTTGGTCATTGACCGAGTCGGGATTTCTTGGCCCTGCGCTGGACGACATCCCGGCCTGCGGCGTCCACTTTATTCCTGAAAGGAGTTTACGATGTCGATTACTGCTGAAGAAAAAGCACGCTTGATGAAAGAATTCGCCACTAAAGAAGGCGATACAGGGTCCCCTGAAGTTCAAGTTGCTATTCTGACCTCGCGTATCACAACGCTGACAGAACACTTCAAAACGCACAAGAAAGACAACCATGGTCGTCGCGGCCTTTTGAAAATGGTTGCTTTGCGTCGGAAGCTATTGGATTACACCAAAGCCAAAGACGAAGCGCGTTACCAAGATCTGATCAAACGTCTCGGCATTCGCCGCTAAACGATTGCATCGTTTTTGGAAAGGCCCCTGCTTTGCGGGGGCTTTTTTTGTGGTCAGCAGGATTGAGCGCCTGCGGCGCACGTGGTGATGCGCGCCTTCGGCGCTTGAAATGGTGCGCGCCTGCGGCGCGACAAATGCGAGGCGCTGCCTCGCGCTCCGGGATATTTTTCGCAAAAAGAAGAATTGGGATGGGGTTTTATCACCTTCTGCATTGCCATAGGGCTGGAGCATGGAAATCTTCATTGTCACAGCACCCGGTCTGGAAGGCGTTCTTGCACAAGAAGCGCGTGACTTGGGAATGACCGTTACGGCGACAAGTCCCGGTGGGGTCACCGCGGAGGGTGACTGGGCGGACATACATTTGGCCAATCGCAATTTACGCGGCGCGACGCGTGTTTTGGCGCGGCTGACCGCCTTTCGGGCAATGCATTTGGCGCAATTGGACAAGCGTGCGCGCAAGTTGCCGTGGGCCGATTGGCTGCGCCCTGATGTATCGGTGCGTGTGGATGCTGTTTGCAGGAAATCGCGGATCTATCATCACAAAGCGGCGGCGCAGCGCATTGAACGGGCTGTTTCCGAGACATTGGGGGCTGGGGTAGGTGCTGATGCGGATGTCACGTTAAAAGTGCGCATCGAAGATGACTTGTGCACAATTTCGGTCGATACATCCGGCCCGTCGCTGCATAAGCGCGGTTTGAAAGAGCAGGTCAACAAAGCCCCGATGCGCGAAACTTTGGCGGCTTTGTTTCTGCGTTCATGCGGGTTTGATGGCACGGAGCCTGTGTTGGACCCAATGTGCGGATCCGGCACCTTTCCAATCGAGGCGGCTGAGGTGGCGTTGGGGTTGATACCAGGGCGGGCGCGATCCTTTGCGTTTGAGCGCTTGGCTGGGTTTGACGAAAGCTCCGCATTTGAAAATCCGCCCGCCAAAAGCTGTGAACCGATGTTCTTTGGGTCAGACCGCGACATGGGTGCGATAGCCATGAGCACGGCCAATGCGGCCCGGGCTGGCGTGGAGGCTGTCACACAGTTTGAGCATTGCGCAATTTCGGACATTGTGCCGCCCACGCAGCAACCGGGTCTGGTGATTGTGAACCCCCCTTACGGCGGGCGCATTGGCAACAAAAAGCCGCTTTATGGGTTATATGCAGCCCTTGGGAGCAGACTTATGTCCACGTTTCCGGGGTGGCGGGTTGGGCTGATCACGTCGGAGGGTGGTCTTGCCAAGACGACCGGGCTGCCTTGGGCCGCACCGGGGCCTATTGTGGATCATGGCGGGACGAAAATACGTCTGTGGCAGACGGGGCCTTTGAAAACAAAATCGTGACGCAAAACAGCGCCAAATTGTTGATGTGCAATTTGCAGAATTGTCATAATTGGCAACCTCTGAGTCACATATTAAATCCTCAGAACATTGATTGTGCAGGCTTTTCTTATGTGTTGTGGCCGTCTATCCGCGCCACGGCATTGATGCTGTTTAGCATCACAGCGTACGCATCCCTTACATTGTCTGAAACCCTTTTGCGTATCCTGTGCCCGTCTTGGTAAAGGATTTTGGCTGTGGCACGCCTTTTAATTTGGTTTGGCAGACATCGGGTCACGGGCCCTTCTGCTTTGGTCTTGGTTGTGTTCGCGACGCTTGCAACCATCGCTGCGCGTTCAGAAATCATGATGATAACGGGCGCGGAGCCTGGATTTGAAGTTTTTTCGCCTGTCTTTTTGCTGCTGCCGCTGCTGACATCGCGGCGATATTGGATTCTGTGTTACGGATTGGCACTGATTTATGGTTGGAACTGGATCTTGCCAAAAGATCAAACAGCCATTCGAAAATCGGTCATTTGCATCATCGTTTTGCTGGAAGCTTTGTTGATTGGTGAGGTCATCAATACATTGCGTGTGGCCATTCGTGTGGCAGAACAGGCAAAAAGTCGTGCAGAACATTTACAAACCGAGCTGACACATCGTGTGCAGAATGTATTGGCGATTGTCCTCAGTTTGATTGCGGCTACGGATCGTCAAAACCACACAACGGCGTCCCGGGCGTTAGAGATTTTGCAAAACAAGGTGATGGCGTTGTGTCTTGCAAATCGGTCACTTCGGGTTGGTCCAAATGCGCCGGAATTTGAGCTGCAGGACTTCTTGCTTAACCTTCTATCCCCATACCAACCCCAAACGCCGCATCTTCCCGACGCGGTTCGCTTGTTGGGGCCACGTGTGATGTGTCCCGCCTCGATCCTGACACCGTTGGGATTGGCGGTGCACGAATTGGCAACAAATGCGGCAAAGCACGGAGCTTTGAGCGCAAAAGGTGGGAGTCTTTGCGTGGTTTGGAGCCTGTTTCCAGATCCGGGAACAGGTCAAATGCATCTGCGCGTGATATGGCAGGAAACCTTGCAAACGCCATTGCAGCCCCCCCTGCCCGCACCCAGAGAAGACAGCTTTGGAATGGGATTGATGGACACCTGTGCGCAGCAGTTAAACGGGCGGTTCACGCATCATTTGCGGTCAAGCGGCCTGCGCGCAACGTTTGAATGTCCGCTGCCTGACAGACCTGCAATTGTTGATCAGAAGACCTAGGGTCAGGATCCATTAATGCTGCACCGACAGTGCAGCATTAATGGATCCTGACCCTAGCGCATCCTGTGGAAAAGACTGTTTCCCTTTTTGAAGGATTTCCTGTAGTGGCGGGCGTATCTGAGACGTGACGCCTAAAGCCCCCGGGCGCGTGCACGAGGATAAGGGGGCGGCGGCAATGGGGCCGCCATGCAAAAAGGCAGACCCGAGAGGGCTCGGGAGTGCTGCCAAACAG
>CALHST010000240.1 GCA_938038825.1 uncultured Paracoccaceae bacterium
CCGTCCATCGGTTAGAACCCGTGGCAGAAGGATATCCCAGCCCCGGCACCTCATCGGAATATTATTATTCTTATATCGGGATCACTGACATTCCCGATGATGCTGCCGGACTGACAGGTCTTGCTGAAGAGAATGAAAACATTCGGACACATATTCTGCCTTTTGAGACGTTTATGGGCTATTGCGACAGCAACCGCATTACTGTCATGCCGCTGATTATGTTGGGTAATTGGCTTGCACGCCACCGTGAACGACTAAGGGCGGGTTGAGGTCTGTGCAAAGCCCCGATACACGATGAGAAACCCGTAAGAAAAGGACACCCCATGCGTATTGCTCAGGACCTTGCATCCGCAGTTGGAAATACTCCGCTGATCAAACTGCGACAGGCCAGTGCTCAAACGGGGTGCACTATTTTGGGCAAGGCAGAATTCCTTAATCCGGGGCAATCTGTCAAAGATCGCGCAGCGTTGTTCATTATCAAGGATGCGATTGCGCGGGGTGATTTGAAACCCGGTGGCACCATTGTGGAAGGCACAGCTGGCAACACTGGGATTGGGCTTGCGCTTGTGGGCGCGTCCATGGGGTTCAAAACCGTGATCGTGATCCCGGAAACCCAGTCCGAAGAAAAGAAAGACATGTTGCGCCTTGCGGGCGCAGATCTGATCCAAGTGCCCGCGGCCCCATATCGCAACCCTAACAACTTCATCCACTATTCGCGCCGTTTGGCCGAAAAACTGGCGGAAACAGCTGAAAACGGTGTTATCTGGGCCAATCAGTTTGACAATGTGGCCAACAGACAGGCGCATATCGAAACAACTGGGCCCGAAATCTGGGAACAGACCGGTGGTAAGGTTGATGGTTTCATCTGCGCTGCAGGCTCCGGTGGAACTGTCGCGGGTGTCGGAATGGCGTTGCAGCCCAAAGGTGTGAAGGTAGGGCTGGTTGATCCCGATGGCGCTGGTTTGTTCAGCTATTACACCACTGGTGAAATCGCGATGGAGGGCGGTTCGATTGCCGAAGGCATTGGACAGGTCCGCATCACCAAGAACCTTGAAGGCTTTACACCGGACTTTGTCTGTAACGTATCCGACCAAGAAGCAGTTCCGATTGTCTTTGATTTGTTGCGTGAAGAAGGTTTGGTCATGGGCGGTTCCACCGGTATCAACGTTGCAGGCGCAATCCGTATGGCGCGCGACATGGGTCCGGGGCACACCATCGTGACCATTCTGTGTGACTATGGCACGCGGTATCAGTCCAAGCTGTTCAACCCAGAATTTTTGAAGGAAAAAGGCCTGCCGTGTCCCGACTGGTTGGGGGCAGAACCCGTGTCCATGCCAGTCGCTTTTGTTGACGCTTAATACCATGAAGAATGTGCTTCGGCTGCTTGCGGTCTTGCTGCTGTTCTGCGCTCCGCTGAGTGTCAGTGCCCAGACAGAAGGGAGCCAAGTAAGCGCAGAAGCCAAGCTGACAGCGACGGATTATGCGCGCTGGCAAAGCGTGGCGGGGCGTGCCGAGAAAGCTGTCGATGCGGGCACAGATACCAATGCAGTCTTTGAAACACTGCGCTTGCGGATTGCTGGCTTTCGTGACCGTTTCGCACAGGCCCGCACCGAAATCAGTCCACGCATCAGTACACTGAACGATCAAATTGCAGCTTTGGGACCTGTTCCTGAAAGTGGCGAGGCCGAACCACCTGACATCTCTGCGCGTCGGCAGGATTTAGCCCAACAATTGGCTGTGTTGCAGGCTCCCGTTCAAGCTGCCCAAGAGGCATTTACGCGCGCAGATGGCCTTATCCGGCAGATCGACCGGATTATCCGGGAACGGCAAACAGAACGCCTGCTGCGTCTTGGACCAACACCTTTGAACCCAGTGACCTGGCCCACTGCACTGGAAGAGCTGGGTATCGCGTTTTCAGATTTCGGCAGCGAAACACGGGTGTTTTCAGACGCCCGTTTGATGGCACAGGCACGCGAGAAACTGCCTGTTGTTCTTGTGCTTCTCGCGGGCGCGATTGTTCTTATTGCCCGGGGCCGGCGATGGGCGTTTTGGCTTGGGGAACGTTTGCGACAATTGGGTGGTCGCGGCACGGGTGTTTGGAACTTTGTGGTGTCGCTGCTTCGGATCGCGCTACCGTTGCTGGGATTGTATGCCTTTACCGAAGCGGTCTTTGCGACGGGGCTGGTGGGTCTTCGTGGTACAGCATTGCTGGAACAACTTCCCATTTGGGGTGCGGTTCTGTTTGGCTTTCGCTGGTTGGCAGAGCGCTTGTTTGCAAAAGTCGATGAGGATGCGATTTTTCAGTTCGCACCTGAACGTCGTACCGAGGCGCGGTTCTACATTACAGTGATTTCCATCATGCTGCTTGTGCGCAGCGTTCTGGAATTGTTGTTTAATACAGGTGAATTTGCCGTTGCGTCGAAAACCGTGCTGGTGTTCCCGACCGAAGTCATCCTTGGCCTGTTGTTGTTCCGGTTGGGTCAAATTTTGCGCAGCTATACGGTTGCAGCACCCGATGACGACTCGCGCGCGCCCGGCGCAGGGTCTGTACGCATCATTCGCACTGTGGGGTTGATCACACAGGCCATTGCCGTTGTTGGCCCCGTTATGACCGCCATTGGGTATGCGGCTGTGGGCAACGCGTTGCTTTATCCGCTGGTTCTTAGCCTTGGCTTGCTGGGTTTTGTCATGACGCTGCAACGTTTTGCGGGTGATCTATACGGCTGGCTCAGTGGGCGCGGCAGCGAAGCGCGCGAAAGCTTGTTTGCTGTTTTGGTCAGCTTTGGCTTAGTTCTGTTAGCCTCGCCCGTTCTTGCGCTGATTTGGGGCGCGCGCGTTGCAGATTTAACCGAGATCTGGTCTGCGTTCCTGCGTGGCTTCCAAGTCGGTGATACGGTTATTTCGCCCACCGATTTCCTGACCTTTGCGTTCATCTTTGCCGGTGGCTATGTGCTGACCCGGCTTTTGCAAAACACACTGCGTGCCAGTGTTCTGCCGAAAACAAAAATCGACATCGGCGGGCAAAATGCGCTTGTTTCTGGGACCGGGTATGTCGGGATTTTTCTTGCAGCCATTGTTGCCATTACCGCCGCGGGCATTGACCTCAGCTCTTTGGCGATTGTGGCAGGTGCATTATCCGTTGGCATCGGCTTTGGTTTGCAAAACATCGTATCGAATTTTGTGTCTGGGATTATTTTGCTGATTGAAAGACCCATCTCGGAAGGGGATTGGATCGAAGTCGGTGGGCAACATGGATATGTGCGCAATATTTCGGTACGCTCTACCCGGATCGAGACATTCGACCGCTCAGATGTCATCGTCCCCAATTCCGATTTGGTTAGTGGGACGGTCACAAACTACACTCGGGGCAATACCGTTGGACGCGTGATTGTACCTGTGGGTGTGGCCTATGGCAGTGACACGCGAAAAATAGAAGCGATCTTGCGCGAAATTGCTGAAAGTCATCCGATGGTGGTCATGAACCCTAAACCATCTGTGGTGTTCCAAGGCTTTGGTGCATCTTCTTTGGACTTTGAAATTCGCGCCATTCTGCGAGATGTGAACTGGATGTTAAGCGTGAAATCAGAATTAAACCACAAGATCGCAGAGCGGTTCGTGGAAGAGGGGATCGAAATACCCTTCCCTCAACAAGATCTTTGGCTGCGCAATCCAAAAGACTTGTCTGCATCCACCACAAACGACAATGACGACCCCTCAGGCGGGAGCCCAAAAGAATGACCATGATGTTGTTTCGCGACGACGCATATTTGCGGGATGCCAGTGCCGTTGTCGAAGCTGTAACAGAAGAGGGCGGGCTTATTTTGGATCGCTCTGTGTTTTATCCCACAAGCGGCGGGCAACCGGGTGACTCTGGAACGATCACATGGTCCGGGGGCGTGTTGACGATTGCAACAACGGTTAAGGGGCAGGGCGATCAGATTATCCTTGTCCCTGCGGAACCACGGCAGATGCCAGCCGTTGGCCAACCTGTGCGGCAAGAGCTGGATTGGGAACGTCGCCACCGCCACATGCGTGTGCACACGGCGCTGCATCTGCTGTCTGTCGTGATTCCCTTTCCCGTCACTGGGGGGGCGATTTCTGCAGCCAAAGGACGGCTGGATTTCGATATGCCAGAAGCCCCGGAAGATCGGGACGCGGTCGAGGCCGCGCTGCACGAGCTTATTTCGATTGATGCGCCCGTGACCGAAGAATGGATTACCGAGGCGGAACTTGATGCAAGCCCCGGTTTGGTCAAGACAATGTCTGTACAACCGCCCCGTGGTGCTGGGCGAATTCGACTTGTGCGTATTGGCGAAGGTGTTGCGACAATAGACCTGCAGCCATGTGGCGGCACCCATGTGGCCCGAACGGGCGAGATTGGCGCAATCAAACTTGGCAAGATTGAGAAAAAAGGCCGTCAAAACCGGCGCGTGTCTGTCCTTCTCGAGAGCTAAACTTGCCTCTTGATCCCTCCTGCGGCCTTGTGTAGACCCCCCGTCAAGGACAGGTGGCCGAGTGGTCGAAGGCGCACGCCTGGAAAGTGTGTAGGCGGGAGACCGTCTCCAGGGTTCGAATCCCTGTCTGTCCGCCATTTTCTCTTTAATCCAGATGATTGTGGTAACGGCTTGAAAGGGCGTTGTTTTTCCGGTCTAATCAGATCGCTCGAAGTGACTCAGTTGCTTCGACACCATGGCGCCTCGTGTCTCATCACGCATCAAAAGTTACTTCTTTGTATCAGGCAAACCAAACGGTGGATTTTGGATAGAGTCTGTTCCGGTCAAAGCGTGCATAAACGCGACCAAATCTGCAATGTCTTGGGCTGCGAGGTGCGTTGGTTCTATGGCAATAGCCCGCCGCTGCCGGTCCATTTCGCGCGCATCATCCAATATTAAAAAGTCCACCGCATTTAGCCAATCCACTTTCGGTAACGCGACATTTTCTGGCGACCACGCGTTCAGGCTAGCGACCGGGTCAAGATGGTGACGGATCATTCCTTCCAATGTCGCGAATGCGCCGTTGTGGCCATAAGGTGCGGTCAGGGCCACATTGCGCAGCATAGGTGTGCGAAACGCATAGGCATCTGTAAGCGCATCGCTTTCGCCCATGCGCCCGACATCACGGGCATATGGGTCGAACCGTCTTGTCCGTCCTGGACCAAATGGCGGCAGTCCCAATGCGTGGAACTTTTGGTCGGAAAGCAAGGCCCCTGCGTGGCAAGAACTGCAGTCCGCTTCGCCGAAAAACAAGGCCATCCCGCGTTTCTGCGGTTGAGAGAGGGAGGACATGTCGCCTGCCAGATACGCGTCAAACGGGCTGTCGTGACTGCGCCACTCAATGGCCTGAAAGGCGGCAAGCGCATTTGCGATGTCAACGATGGTGACCTGTTCGGGCTTTGAAAGGTGTTCGAACGCGTCTACGAACATTGTGTCATATGGCGCTGTGGTACGCACCCGTTTGGCCAAAATCGGCCATCCGTTGTCG
>CALHST010000241.1 GCA_938038825.1 uncultured Paracoccaceae bacterium
GAACTCAACATGGAAGCCTTTCTTGCGCATATGGATCGTGCAGCGGACATTTTGCAGCCATATGAGAAATCACATGCGCATTCGCCTTTGTTGAACTCAGCCTTGTGTGCGTTGATCCGCACCCGTCGGGATCACAAAGGCGGCGTCATGAACCAGATCGCGCAACGCTATGAGGCTTTGATTGACCTTAATCCATTGGATGCCCGTCAAATGCGCAATTTGGGCACAACTCTGTTGCCCCGCTGGCGAGGAAATTATGAACGTCTGGAGCTGGAAGCCCGCCGGACGGGCGCGCGGCTGAACCCTGTTTGGGGTGCGGGTGGCTATAGCTGGACGATGTTTGACGCCATTAGCAATGATGTTGAAGCCCTTGCTGGTGTGGATGTCGATTACTTCATTGATGGGATACGCGATATTCTAAAAAAATCGCCAGACCAGCTGACTGTGAATTTGCTTGCGGCCTATAGTGCGATTTCGATGAGCAGTGATACCGGGAATGACGCGGCAGACTATAATCGCGCCCGCATTCATGCCTGCCGAAACTGGATCATTTGCGACCATTTGACAGAATTGCACCCGCTTGTTTGGGCGCATGCAACACAAGGGTTTGACAATACACTGCGGATCAGATCGCTGGACAAATTTGCGAAACGTGGGCTGGAAGAGGCAAACCGTGTCTTGCAATCCTTGTTCATGCCAGAGCTCACCCGTGGTCAGAATGTGATCTTTACAGAAAGTGGGCCTGTCACGCAGCTGCCGTAAATACGCGGGTTTTGCTGGCTTTACTGGGGTCGTTAGTTTTGCTGGGGTCGTTAGTTGATGACGGGCAGGTCGGGAAGGTCGGGAAGGTCCGGCAAATCCGGTAATGCGCCCAAATCTGCGTCTGGCATGGACGGAATGTCCGGCAGGTCTGGAAGGGCGTCCAAATCCATTGGAATATCCGGCAGATCTGGCAGGTCGGCAATATCCCCACCGGGCAGATCGGAAAGCCCCATTGGCACTTCCGGATTGACGAGTTTATGGGCTTGTCCCGGCGGGTTGGGATCTGCGGCGGTGCCAATAATCTGCATGTCTTCCAACATGCCCACATCGCCTGCAGCTACGTCGTCACTTGCAGCTGAAAAGCCCAAAGACTGCGTTTGGCCGATCACATCCTCCTGAAGGTTCAATCGAAAGGCGCGCATGCCATCAAGTTGGCCGATCTTGCCGGTTGCAACGATACGATCCTCGACGGTCAAAAGTTCGCTTTCTTCAAACGCCGTGTCTGGAAGATCCAACAGGTCACCGACTTGCAATGCGGTCACCTGAGCCAGCGGCATGGTGAGCCGGCACAAAGCCACGTTCAACTCCGCCTCCAGCTTCATGGCTGAGGCCCCGAGTGTTTTGGGCGTTGTGTCCGCCACGTCCGCGCCGTCGTCAAATGTGGATTCAAAAGGCGCTGTCGGTAGGGGCAGGTACATGTTCATGCGCCCCTGACGAATGCCGCCCGCAACATCCACGACTATCGCGAAATTGATGTATTCCGGTGCATCCAAACCCATGCCCAAAAGCCGCGCTTCAGCCATGTATGCACCAAAACGCCAGCCGTTCAGAAAGAACCGGTCTTCTTCATCATCGGGAAGGAGTTCTGCCCGTTTGAACAAACGATCCAGCCATGGCGCCACCAAAGCTGCATCAGTGCGGGTGCAATTTCGGTCCGGCGCATTGGGTTGCAATTCGCCAACGCGGCCTGTGGTTTGCTGCTGAACAACCGCGCCCACCAAGGCCGGATCCAAAACGATGGCCGCGCCCGGACGATCCGGGGATTCAATATACAGCAGCAGGGATGAGTCATCCAACGTTTCCAGAATACTTTGTGCGCTGCAGTTTTGTTCGGTCAGACCAATGACATTCAGGGCCAATTCCAGCTCTTCCTCAGCCGATTTCGCAAGGGACGTGCGAATGGCACGCGCGACAGACATGGCACGTGCCTTTTGGCGTTCTTGTCCCGCCAAGGCCTTGCGTTGCAAAACCGACAATGTGTTGGTGTCGCTCATAAACCGTTTCTGGGGCTGAATGCTGCGTTGCCCTCTTATTAACGCCTGAGAGTTACCAATGCCTTACTGCGCGGCCAAAGCTTGCGCCTTTGTGACTTCAACGCGAAAGCCCGTGCCGCTGGATCTGTGCAAATAGCTGATGCGCCCGCCCAGCCGTTCCATGATTTCCGCACAGATCGCCAGACCAAGACCGGCACCAGATCCATCATTGTCGCCAAGCCGCGAGAATTTTTCGAAGATAACCATTTGATCCCCTTCGGGAATCCCTTGCCCGTTATCAATAAAATCAACAACGATCCGACCTGTTGTTTCTGTGACGGAAATCGTCAGTTCGGGATCGTCCGCGTTGCAATATTTGCGGGCATTGGCGATCAGATTGATGAAAACCTGCGTCAGGCGATCCAAATCTGTTTCCAACGGGATATCTTCGGCATCAGGCGTGCGCATAATGATCAACGGGTCAACACCCACGGGTTGGGCCGCCTGTACCGCGCGATCAATGATGGTTTTCAGCGTGCCGGTAGCCCGGTTCAGCGTGACTTGGCCGTTTTCCAGAACGCTGAGATCCAACAGATCGTCCAACAGCCGGGTTAGGCGGATTGCCTCGTCATGAATGATCGAAGAATACCGCGTTTGGTCCGGCAGGCTCAGATCTTGTGTGTCCCGCAGAATTTCGGAAAACGCGCGGATCGAGGTCATGGGCGTGCGCAATTCGTGGCTGATCTGGCTTAGGAAGGCATCTTTTTGAACGGACAATTGCGTAAGCTTTGTATTGGCGTCTTTCAATTGGCGTGCGGTGCGGGTCAGTTCAGCCGATTTGGTTTCAAGTTGGCTGGAATGTTCCAGGATTTGGGCGGATTCGTCCGCAACGGCGATCAGATCTTCCACGGAAATGCCCGGGCCACCAATGATTTGTCCGACCATCGCGTGGGCAGTTGCAACACCGACAGAGGCTGCGAGTTCGCGCTCCAGACGTTGCAAGAATGCGGGCGTGGGTTCGGCCAATTCGCCCTCCAGGCCTTGTTTGATGGCCTCGTCACGAAACAAGGCGCGTGCCTCTTCGCTGCCCAGCAGGCGTTGTGCCATGATCAACAGGTCTTCGGCTTCTGCCGCTGTCGCAGACCAGCTTTGCGTCGCAGGGGCGTTGTCCAGAACGTTGACCATCTGAGCGCCCTGCAACCGTTCCAGCGGCTTTGGGAACGTGAACATAGACACGACCCAGAAGGCAATGAAATTCAACGACAATGACCACCACACAGCATGCACCAGACGGTCCATACCTTCAAAGCCAAACAACGCTTCGGGGCGCAGCCATGTAATGCCCCAAGGCCCTTGGGTCAGGACCGTATCAGGCAAGACACCCCCGGCCCCGAAACTGGGCAGCAGCAGGGTCCAGACCCAAATCCCAAAGCCGACAGACAGGCCCGCCAAGGCTCCAAGACGGGACGCGCCGCGCCAGAAAATACCGCCCAACATGGCGGGTAGGAACTGTGCCACACCCGCAAAGGAGATCAGGCCCATCGCTGCCAAGGCCTCGGAGCCACCGGAAAACTGGTAATACAAATATCCAAGGCCGATGATCAGCCCCACAGACACCCGGCGTGACAGCATCACGACATCCCGCACGTCACCCGACACAGATGCCGCTTGCGTTTCCTGACGCGCCAGCCAAATGGGCAACACCACGTGGTTCGACACCATCGTCGCCAGCGCAAGACTGGCCACAATCACCATGGATGTGGCCGATGAAAACCCCCCAAGAAAGGCCAAAACGGCCAGTTCATCCTGTCCCAAAGTCAGCGGCAGGGTCAGAACATATAAGTCCGGGTTCGCACCGGGGCTCATTTCCAGCCCCATCACCGCGATAGGCACCACAAACAGGCTCATCAACAACAGGTAGCCGGGGAACAGCCACGAGGCGAGTTCGAGCTGACGATCATCGTCGTTCTCGACCACCATCACTTGGAACATGCGGGGCAGACACAGGAAAGCGATCCCCGCCAGCAAGGTCAGCGTCACCCATCGGGCGCGATCTGTTTGCCATTGGCCAATCTCGCTAGTGTCAATCCGTGTCATCATTTCGGACACACCGCCGGCAAGTCCCCAGACAACAAAGATCCCAACAGCCAGCAAAGCCACCAATTTGACAACGGCCTCAACGGCGATGGCAATCACGATCCCATGTTGGCGTTCATGGGTGTTAAGGCTGCGTGTCCCGAAAAGCAGGGTGAAGATGGCCAGCCCAAAGGCGACCCAAAAGGCTGCGGTGCTTCTGTCAAATGTTGTGGAAGCGTCAGCCGCCGCAAAGACGGACAGAGACAGCGTCACGGATTGCAATTGCAAGGCGATATAAGGTGTGACGCCGATAACCGCCATGGCCGTTACAAAGATCGCAAGCGAGTTCGATTTGCCAAAGCGCGACGAAATCAGATCGGCAATCGAGGTAACCCCCTGGGCGCGCCCAATGCGCACCAGTTTGCGCAGGATCCACCACCAGCCGAACATGACCAGACTGGGCCCAAGATAGATGGTCACAAATTCCATGCCGGAACGGGCGGCATATCCAACGGCGCCGTAAAAGGTCCACGCCGTGCAATAGATAGATAGGGACAAGGTATAGATAATGGGTGCGCGCAGCCATCCACCCTGCCCGCGTGCCGCCGCGCGTTCTGCCGCGAAAGCCACCAAAAACAGAAAGGCCACATAGGTCAGGCACACCAATACCAGTCCGTTCAAAGACGTCACGGGTCTGGTTCCTCGGACGCGTCTTGTTTGCCTTTGAGGCTGACTTTTTTCTGTGCCGCAATCAGTGCGCCGCCAATGACAATCATCACAAACCAGACGCTGAAGACATAGATCAAAGCCGAAGACATGGATTGCGACGTTGCTGAATGCGCGCCACCATCAGGCCACAACAGCGGCAACATGAACAACCAAGCTGCCACAAACGGCAGCAGTTTCAACCCGTCAAGCAAGCGGCGGCGGCGGTAGCTGCGCCGTTCCAAGAAAACGCTGGCTTCCGGACGATCAGGCATTGTCAGTTCGGTGCCAGTTCACGCACAGCGTTCAGGACCGCGTCGTTTGAAAAAGGCTTTGTCATAAACCGATCCGCCCCGGCTTTTGATGCCAGTTCGCGGTCCTGCTCTTGCCCGCGTGCTGTCAGCATCAATACAGGCAAATCGACAAAGCGATCTTCGCTGCGCAATTCGCGCAATATGTCCAAGCCATTTTTGCCCGGTAACATGAAATCAAGAATAATGAGATCCGGCACACGTTCGCGAATCCGGTTCATCGCGGTCCCGCCATCCGCATGTGCCTCGACGTTCCATCCATCCCGCGTCAGCAGAAATCGAATGGCCTCGATGATATTGACCTCATCTTCCACAAGCAGAACATGTTTTGCCATGTCTGTCTGGCCTCCCTCCCCTTTAAGAACGGCACAGTGCGCATTGGTGCGTCTTTGAGCGCGCCGTTCTTATGATGTGAACTATGTTGGCTTTTCGCGCCCGTGTCAAAACGCGATCAGGGATTGGCGGTCAGAACCGAAGGCTCACTGCGTCCCGGACAGTGTTCGCGCGGGCAGATGCGGCACGAAGCCCCCACGATATATTCGGGATCGCCAGTTCTGACAGACGGTAGGATCAGCATGCCGGCACGGGTCAGCGGCGTTTGATTATAGGCATCCGCGCCATGGGTTTCACTGACAGCAAAGCAGGTCACTTTGTCCTGACGTTGGCCCAATTGCATAACATCGGCATTCACAACGGTTCCGGGCTGCGCAAACGCCTGGAACAGAGGCCACAGGGGACAAGAGGCCCCGAAGCGCGGAAGAGAAAAGCCGGGCAACGCCTTGCGAATCAACACATTTCCGGCGCGATCGCATAACACATATCCCGCCCCCAATTCGGGGATGCAGGCCATGCGGCGCAACACCACCGACACGGGACAATTCAAAGAATGGGCCAAATTGAGCGGATCAGGAGCATTGCCCGGCGACAAAGCGCGCTGCAACGTGTCCAAGGATAGCGCCCGCGCATCCGCGGCATAGATTTGCAAAATGGGGCGCAGATAATCCTGCGCCTGCATGGACATGTCCGTGGCTTTTAGGATCGAATCCACGTCAGCGCCTGGTGTTTCGAATTCCGGTATCACATAGTCACACGCCGCAAGATAGGCGTCCGCTTCTTCGCTTGGCAATTGCCCACTCAGGTCGCCCATCGCAGATTGTTCCAGATAGCCCGCCAACGTGCGGCTGCTTTCGGCCAAACGTTCAGAATCTTCGTTGATATTGCCGTGAAAGCGGCGCAACCAATCGGGTTCCAACGACTCGTTTTCCGCCAAGATTGACGCGGTTGACCGGATGGAGGCCGCTGTGGACAGGACCTCGTGCACGGATGCGGCCAAAACCGGATCATGGGCAATGCGGTCGCTAAGCTCTTGCACAGTCTGTTCTAAGGTCAGCGTGCGGTTATGCGTGGCTGCCAACAAGCCTGCCCAACCGGGGAAACGGCCTGCGAATTCCTCGATCCGGTCCCGTTCGACGTTTTTCAGTTGCGCGCCAGCGTCTGCTTCACGCAATGCCGCAATCAGCGCGGCCTCGGCCCCTTCGGTCAGAACAGAGCTTTCGACGCCCAAAGCATCCGCGATACGCAACAACAGCTTGCCGCCGATTCTGCGGCGGTTGTGTTCGATTAAATTGAGGTACGACGCCGAGATTTCGACCGTGCGGGCCAATTCAGCCTGACGCAAGCCCACCACCTGACGTCGTTCGCGAATACGCGTGCCGATCAAGCCTTCAGGTTGCATAAGAACCCGCGCGAGAATTGTGGGGCAAAATCAACGTGTTTCTGCAGTGCAACGTAAGACCCTTTACAAAAAATTAAGAATTTTGTGCAGTTATTTACAAATTTACCGTGCCAATCAAGGGGCTTATTGCGGCAATTTACACTGCTCAGTGATACTGGCGGCGCACAAATATGTGTGCGTCCCGTGCTGCAATGGCCCGTGGCGCTTTAACCAAATGGGAGGATTTTATGACAAAATCGAACCTCACGCGTCGTGGTCTGATTAAAACCAGCGCAGTCGCGGGTGTCGGGCTTGCAACGCCAACGATCTTTACAGCATCGTCTGTTGCAGCCTTTACAAACGAACCAACTGGCAGCTCTGTCACATTGGGTTTCAACGTTCCACAATCTGGTCCCTATGCGGACGAAGGTGCGGACGAACTTCGCGCATATGAGCTTGCAGTTGAGCACCTGAACGGTGGCGGCGACGGCGGCCTGATGAACACATTCTCGTCCAAAGCGCTGAAGGGTAACGGTATCCTTGGCAAAGAGGTCAAGTATGTCACGGGCGACACGCAAACCAAATCCGACGCGGCGCGCGCATCTGCACGGTCCATGATCGAAAAAGACGGCGCTGTGATGATCACAGGCGGTTCGTCTTCGGGTGTTGCGGTTGCTGTTCAAGCATTGTGCCAGGAAGCTGGCGTGATCTTCATGGCGGGTCTGACCCACTCCAACGACACAACCGGTAAGGACAAGAAAGCAAATGGCTTCCGCCACTTCTTCAACTCTTACATGTCCGGTGCTGCGTTGGCGCCAATTTTGGCCAACAACTATGGTACAGACCGTCGCGCCTATCACCTGACGGCGGACTATAACTGGGGTTACACCACAGAAGAAGCCGTTCGCACGTCCACAGAAGCTTTGGGTTGGGAAACTGTTGCAGCGGTGAAAACACCTCTGACACAAACAGACTTCTCCTCTTATATCGCGCCTGTTCTGCAGTCCGGTGCTGACGTTCTGGTTCTGAACCACTACGGCGGGAACATGGTGAACTCGTTGACAAACGCGGTTCAGTTTGGCCTGCGCGACAAGTTGGTGAACAACAAGAACTTCGAAATCATCGTACCACTCTACTCTCGCCTGATGGCGAAGGGTGCGGGTGCCAACGTTAAGGGCATCTATGGTTCGACAAACTGGCACTGGTCGCTGACTGACGAGGGCTCTAAAGCGTTCGTAAAATCCTTCGGCACCAAGTACGGCTTCCCTCCTTCGCAGGCGGCGCACACAACATACGTTCAGGCGATGTTGTACGCAGATGCGGTTGAGCGGGCTGGCTCCTTCAACCCATGTGCGGTTGCAGAAGCGCTGGAAGGCTTCGAATTCGACGGCATGGGTAACGGCAAAACGCTGTACCGTGCGGAAGATCACCAGTGCTTCAAAGACGTTCTGGTTGTGCGCGGGAAAGAGAACCCGACCTCTGAATTCGACCTTCTCGAAATCGTTGAAGTCACACCAACAGAGCAAGTTACGTATGACGCGTCCATCTTTGGTGGCGAATTGGGTGCCTGTAACCCAGGCGCGTAAGCGTAAACGGAACTTTCAGAGAGGGCAGTTAGTCTGCCCTCTCCTTTGCGCACGCGATGTTTGTGCGCCACGAAACAAGAGGTGGGGATCGTGGAAGCCATTATTCTTCAAGTTTTGAACGGGCTCGACAAAGGATCAGCTTATGCGTTGATTGCTCTGGGCTTGACGCTGATTTTCGGCACGCTGGGTGTGGTGAACTTCGCCCACGGCGCGCTGTTCATGATCGGGGCTTTTTGCGCGGTCACGCTGAGCCGGATCCTGTCACTCAGCCACGAGGTTCTGGATCCCGGCAAGACGGATTTCCTTGGAAATCCATCAAAAGTGAACGTGCCTTATGTGAATGATTGGTTTGGCGAGGTTGCTGGCAGTGCGATCATTGACTGGGCGGTTCCGCTGTCGATCCTGTTTGCGATTCCTGTGATGATCGTCATTGGCATCGTGATGGAACGCGGTCTGATCAAACACTTCTATAAGCGTCCCCACGCGGACCAGATCCTTGTCACCTTTGGTTTGGCCATCGTTCTGCAAGAGATCATCAAGTATTTCTATGGTGCCAACCCGATCCCAACGCCGGCCCCGCAGGCCTTTACCGGATCGTTCGATTTTGGCGCGATGCTGGGATTTGACCCGAATGTCATCATCTACCCCTACTGGCGGATCATCTACTTTGCCTTTGCGGCGTTGATTATCGGCGGGGTCTTTGCGTTCTTGCAATTCACCACGTTTGGGATGGTTGTCCGTGCAGGCATGGCGGATCGCGAAACCGTACAATTGCTGGGCATCGACATTGACCGGCGCTTTACCCTGATGTTTGGCCTTGCGGCGGCGGTCGCGGGATTGGCAGGTGTGATGTACACCCCCATCAACTCGCCGAACTACCATATGGGTATGGATTTCTTGGTCCTAAGCTTTGTTGTGGTTGTTGTCGGCGGCATGGGATCACTTCCCGGTGCGGTCGCTGCGGGCTTCCTGCTTGGCATTCTGGAAAGCTTTGCATCCATGCGCGAAGTTCTGGAATACCTGCCCGGTATCAACCAAATCATCATCTACCTGGTCGCGATTATCATTCTGCTGACCCGCCCCCGTGGCCTGATGGGCCGCAAAGGCGTGATGGAGGAATAAGGACATGTTTGGATTAGCTGCAAAAGACTTTCGTCTACTACTTCTTGTCGCCGCGCTGGTTGCGTTCGCGCCTTTCATCCTGAACCCGTTCCCTGAAGGGTCCGGCATGGCGCAATTCAACGCGGGTTATCCCGACTTGATGCAACGCTTTGTGATCTTTGGGATTTTCGCCATCGGATTTAATATCCTTTTCGGCCTGACAGGGTATCTATCCTTTGGTCATGCTGCGTTTCTGGGTGTGGGTTCTTATGCCGCCATCTGGATGATGAAGCTGCTGACGATGAACGTGATCCCGGCCATCATTCTGTCCGTGATTGTTGCGGGTGTGTTTTCCCTGATTGTTGGCTGGATCTCGTTACGGCGTTCTGGGATCTACTTTTCGATCCTCACTTTGGCCTTTGCGCAGATGATGTATTCCCTTGCCTATTCGGTACTGACGCCGATCACGGGCGGTGAGACAGGTTTGCAACCCAAGACCAGCGATCCTCGTATTCTGGATAGCCTGGTGACAGATGGCACCACCCCGAAGGCGAACTTGTTTGGTCTGGAAATGGGCGCGAGCTATGATCTGAGCGTGTCTGGCTGGGTGTTCACCTTTAACGCGGGTTACTACATCGCAGCGGTTGTGATGCTGATCAGCTTTTACGTCGCCATTCGTATCTTCCGCTCGCCCTTTGGCATGATGCTGCGCGCAGTGAAGTCGAACCAAAACCGGTTGAACTATACTGGCCTGAACGCCAAGCCTTACACGCTTGCAGCCTTTGTGATCTCGGGCATGTATGCGGGTTTGGCGGGCGGTTTGATGGTGGCTATGGACACCCAAGCTGGTGCGGAACGCATGTTCTGGACCGCCTCTGGCGAAGTGGTTTTGATGACCATCCTTGGGGGTGCCGGTACGTTGATTGGCCCCGTCCTGGGTGCAGGCCTGATCAAATACATGGAAAACATCCTGTCCAAGATCAACTCGAACATCTTGCACGAGTGGTTCGCCTTCCTGCCCGATGGCTTTGAGGACCTCTTGGTCACATTGATCTATCCGTTCATCGGTAAGGGCTGGCATTTGACGCTGGGTATTCTGTTCATGCTGGTTGTGATCTTCCTGCCCGGTGGGCTTGTGGAAGGCGGACAACGCATCGGACGTTTGTTCAAACGCAAAAAACCAGACGCGACCCCCGCGGCTGACAAGACACCTGCAGAATAAGGACGATATTGAGATGGGAATTCTTGAAGTCAAAGGTGTCGGCAAACGGTTCGGCGGATTGCAGGCTCTGGGCGATGTGAACCTTAGCGTTGTTGAGAACACAGTCCACGCGATCATCGGTCCTAATGGGGCAGGCAAATCCACGTTGCTCAATTGCCTCATCGGCAAGCTGATCCCGGATACAGGATCAGTGACCTTTCAGGGGCAATCGGTCTTGGGGCGCAAACCCCATGAGATTTGCCAGATGGGAATCAGCCGGGTGTTTCAAACCCCTGAAATTTTCAGTGACCTTACGGTTCTTGAAAATGTGATGATTCCTTGTTTTGCAAAACGTGATGGGGCGTTTGAATTGAACGCCCTCTCGGCGGTCAGCAAGCAAACCGACATTCGCGAAAAAGCAGAACAGATGCTGCTCGATGTGAATATGCAAGACAAGCTCGATATGCATGCAGCCTCCCTGTCTCGCGGCGACAAGCGTCGCCTCGAGATGGCGATGTGTCTGGTGCAAGATCCTAAGCTTTTGCTCTTGGACGAACCCACAGCAGGTATGGCGCGCGCGGACACCAACAACACCATCGATCTTTTGAAAGAGATCAAAGACAAGCGCGACATCACCATGGCCATCATCGAACATGACATGCATGTGGT
>CALHST010000242.1 GCA_938038825.1 uncultured Paracoccaceae bacterium
AAAGCTGTATTGCAAGAAATCGCCGCTGCAACCGGCGATACCGAAGGCTATATCACCCAATTTTCGGAACAAGATCTGCAACGCCCAAAAATTGCAGCGGAAGTGGCGACTTTGCTGATGCAGCAAAACCGTGCAAGTGATGCGTTTCATGTGTTGATCCAGGCGGATCTTACAAATGCAGGACCAGATCAAGACGCATGGGATGATGCCTATGTTGCGTGTTTGGTCGCCCAAGACAGGGGTGAGGACGCGCAAGCTTTTCGGTTGAATTGCTTTATGGAAACATTGCGCCCGGAGCCCTTGCGCGACTACTTGAAAGAATTGCCTGACTTCGACGATGTTGAGGCAGAAGATCGCGCCAAAGCCCACGCGCTGACCTTTCCTCATGCTCTCAAAGCGCTGAAGTTTTTGATCGATTGGCCCGATTTATTGTCTGCGGCGACGCTTGTTGAACAGCGGTTCGATGAGATCGACGGGGATTACTTCGCGTTCCTGACACCAACAGCCGAAGCATTGCGTCACCGCTATCCACTGGCTGCTGTTTTGTTGTGGCGGGCCATGATCAATGCGACGCTCACACGCGGCGCGGCATCGCGATATGTTTATGCGGCAAACGACCTGAACGATTGTGCCTTATGTGATGCCCAGATCGAGGATTATGGCCATTTCAAATCCCATTCTGAGTATGTGGAAGATTTGCGGAGTCACCACGCGCATAAGAAATCTTTCTGGACCAAAATTCCGTAACTCCGGGACCAGTGCCAAGGATTACCGTGATCTCTTCGTTCTGACGGTTGTCATCTGTTCGCTGTCCGCCGCACGTGAAAGAAAGCCGCGGACTCTATGTCAGGCTTCAAAATCAATTGACTTGTTAAGAATTCCGTTTTGCGTGTACCGTGTAAGTTGAACCCTTTTGGACCTGTGTCCAGCTGATGCGAGGAACCTGATGTGAAGCATTATTCTTTGGTTGCTGCTGTTCTGACCGCGATAGCCTTTGCATCGTCAGCGGAGGCCGAAGATACGGACCCGAATGTTGAAGCCGGGAAAACGGTTTACAAAAAAGACTGTCGTGGATGCCACGGGCCAACTGCAAAGGGGTTGGCCAGCTTTCCGAAATTAGTGGGCCACCCGGCTGATTATTTGGTTGATAAATTAACACGTTACCGCGCGGGCGAAAGACTTGGTCCCAATACCCCACTGATGGCACCGCGCGCTCAAAAACTATCTGATGATGACATCGTCAACATCGCTCATTTCATTGCGTCCCTGAACTGAAACAGACTCGGACTAAACTAAAAGGATGAACAACCAAGCAGGCGCGAGGTGACCCCGTTACCCGACGCAGGCGTATTGAGGCAAAGATCATAACGCGGCAAAAGACTTTCTTTCGGGTTTGTAAAACTAACCACTTTGGGAGGAAATCATGAAGACGCAACGATACATTGGTGTACTGGCATTTGCGGCCAGCGCGGTAATCGGTTTGACGCCAGTTTGGGCGCAAAATACGACAAGTCTTACACACTCGGTTGTTCTGGACGATCTAGAAAATCCGTGGGACATGGCCTTCTTGGATGATGGCACCATGTTTTACACAGAAAAATGCAAAGGACTGTCTGTCCTGATGCCATCAGGCGAAACCAAAGCCCTTTATGGGATGGGCGGCGTCGATGGCTATGCGTCAAGCGGGGATGATCTGTTTTGCGAAGGACAAGCCGGGATGATGGGTGTCGCGGTTGACCCAGCATTTGACAACAACCGCCAAATTTACGTGTATTCCACTTCCAAAATGGTCACGCCACACACCAACCGCCTAATGCGGTTTGTTGTCAGCGACGATTTCTCGAATGTGTCAGAGCGCACAGATATCGTGGACGATGTCCCTTACAAAATGAAGGCGTCGGACCACCCGTTTGGCGGCCCCGGAGCCCACAATGGCGGGCGTGTGCGTTTTAATCCAAGTGATGGCTATCTGTATTTGACGACAGGAGACAACCACAACAGCGAAGTTCCGCAAAGCCCCACGCTGATGGGCAGCAAAGTGCTGCGCATTGATACGTCCGGAACGCCCGCTGCAGAAAACACGCCTCCGGTAGGGTTTGACAAACGTACGTATACGTATGGTCATCGTAATGTGCAGGGCATCGCTTTCCATCCCGGCACAGGTAACGCCATTACCGCAGAACATGGGCCCTGGCACACGGATGAGATTACTGTGCTGCGCAATGGCGGGAATGCCGGCTGGGATCCACGGCCCAACATGGCAGGTCGTGGCGATTGCCCCGACAACTACTGTGGTTACAGCCCCAACCAAATGGTTGGAGACAACCGTTTCGCGCGGGGATCTTGGATGCCAATGACAGATTTTACAACCTATCCAAACGCAATGCCCCCAATCTGGACCAACAATGGCTGGTCACAGGGCACGTCCTCGGCCGCGTTCTTGGAAGGCGACGCATGGGGCGAATGGAATGGCGCCATGGTTGTTGGTTTAATGGGCATTGGCTTTGGTGGCACGCCACTTGGCCAACGCATCGACGTGATGCACATATCGGATGATGGCACAGAAATTCTGGACGTCACCGAAATGACCTTGCCTATGGAGCCCGGGCGGTTCCGCTCTCTTGTAACGGGTCCTGATGGCAGCCTTTATGCTGCAATCGACGAAGGCACAATTTACAAGATCACACCCTGATCGCACTCATCGGCTGCGCCTTGGCTTCAAGGCGCAGTCAAATACCCAAGCGTTATTCTGTTCCGAACACTAAAATATTTGGCACATCATAACGCTGATCATCCACGCGCAGGATGTGCATTCCGTTTTGGAACGCCCAGTCCGTATCTTTTCCCACACCAGACATGGTCGCACTTGCGCGGATGAATTCGCCGTTTGCAAAGTATAGTTGCCGTGCAAACCCGTTGGCGAACGTGACAACAACGGTCGCATCTCCGCCTGTGCTGCGCGCCACAGATGCCGGGCATGTCGCCAAGGCATCACCCTTGTTTTGTGCGCAAAACACCGATCCTTTGGCGTCAAAGTCCCGTTTGCGTGCCCGTGCTTTGCTGTCATCCAGGCCCATTGGCACTGTGCCGTCAGGACCTGTTGCAGCTAAAAGATACTGCGCCGGAACAAAGCCTGCAGCCCCACCCCGGAATGGGCGGACCTTACACCAAAGAGTGTCAATATCCTTGGAACATCCCAAATTCGATAAAACAGTGTGTTGCGGAAAATTCCCGATCAACGATGCGTCGGCTGAAGGACTTGCGAACATAGGTGTGTCATCGTTTGTGACGGACCAACGCCTGACACCTCCGTCGGCAGGGGGTAGCTGTAAGATATCATCCGCCACCGGCTGTGCGCCTGCTTGCATGGGCGGGACCAAAATCAGCACAACCACGGCGCTGACGTATACGACATGTTTGGACAAACTCATTATGATGTCCTCTCAATAATCCTTTTCGAAAAACACACCCAAAGCACCGCCGCCATTCGCACGTGCAGTCCCGCGAACCGTCACTTGCGGGCTAAGATCCACATTCAGCGACACACCCGCATCATCCCGCTGCCCGATCAGAACATCAACATATACGTTGTCGCTTAGGTATTTGCCTAATTGCAGACCCACGGCACCACTTTCATCTGTGGTCACGTCCAGATCATCCAGATTAAACTGCAACCGAAGCTTTGATACCACGCCTTGCCCTTCCCCTGTCAAAGACGCCACTGCGCTGGCCAATTGCAACGCTTGAAAGGGGCTCAGCTGTGCGGCGCTGCGACCAAAGAAGATTTGCGCAAGCACTTCATCCTCCGGGCCTGCGGGATCCGATTCAAACCGCACATTTGGCTGGGATGCAGGCCCATCAATGATCACACTTGCGCTGCCCTGATC
>CALHST010000243.1 GCA_938038825.1 uncultured Paracoccaceae bacterium
GGGCCTGCGCTTGTGCAAACAGTCTGCGATGTAATGCGCGCGATCCCTTTGGGTGAGACAATGACCTATGGAGAGATTGCCAAGGAGATCGGCGCGTCGGCCCAAGCGGTGGGGCAAGCCTGTGGACGAAATCCAATTCCCGTTATTATTCCGTGCCATAGAGTGATGGGTGCAGGTGGAAAACTTGTTGGGTTTTCAGGAGCAGGTGGAGTCGAGACCAAAGTGGCGTTGCTGCGCCATGAACGGGCCGGTGGTTTGCTGATCTAGGGCATCAAGTGGCTGTTCTAAGATGCTGAATAAATGTGAATTACCCTTCGGGACCATAGATCAGTTGCTGGGCGGCCCCGGCGACAACCAAATAGGCAGAGCTGATCAACAAACCCCAATGCGCCCAGCTTTCAGGATGGAAATCCACCCAAGCGGCCCAACCTGCGAAAAAGGTCCAGGCAAAGATCATCGGCAAAGAGACCCAGCGCCAGCGTTCGGTACGCACAGGGTGGATGAACTTAACCGGTAGGAACATCGCAACTGCAAGCAGCGTGACCAGAACCAAGCAGATCTGCCAACCCGGTTGCAGGGCGAAGAGCACAAGGATGAGCATGTTCCAGCAGCCCGGAAAGCCAGCAAAGGAATTGTCTTTGGTCTTCATCCGCGTGTCGGCGAAATAGAGGGCAGAGGTAAAGGTGATGATAATGATCATCATCCAACCGGACCAGCCATCCATCAAACCAGAGGAAAAGAGCGCAAAGGCAGGGATAAAGACGTAGGTTAGGTAATCTATGATCAAGTCCAGCAGCACACCGTCAAATTCAGCAGCATTGGTTTTGACATCGTATTTTCGCGCAAGAGGGCCATCGATTCCATCCACGGCAAAGGCCACAACAAGCCATACGAACATCATGGCCCAATCGTGTTTCACGGCTTCAAGCATTGCCAACATGGCAAATACAGCGCCGGTTGCGGTCAGAAAGTGGACGGAGAGGGCGGCAAATCGAGGTGTCATAGGCAGTTCATGACGGATTGCGCGTTTGGGTGCAATCTCTGAGCGATCAAAATGCCGGGTGCTGCGCACCCGACCTCATTATTTGTTGGGGCTCTGCCCCAAACCCCGAGGTATTTTTCACCAAAAGAAATGAGAAAGCCCGCAGCGTTGGCCACGGGCTTTTGTGTGTTCGTTTTTGGGAGTGCTTAGCCGTCGGAGCTGACGCGCACCTCTTCCAGAGGGTATGCAAGGTTATCTTGCTCGGCCCAGCCTTCATGGCAGTTGTGGCAGAAGGACTGCTTGAATTTTGCCGTCTTGCCGTTTGGTTGCACCATGCCATAGAGCCAGTCATCTGTTTCGGGCAGGGAGCCTGCTTCCATTTTTGTCATCAAGAAAAGAGGACCCGGCCGGGCAGTTTTCTTTTTCTTGGACAGAGAGATGGATTCTTTGGCCAGTACGGAGCCAACAGGCATTTCGATTTCGTCGGCAAATTTCAGGTAGCTTTCTGCGGCCACATCATTTGCGAATGTCAGCAGGAGGCGGCCGCCATGGGGACCGGCAACAGCGGCCCGTGTTGCGGTCACTGTCCAGTCGCGGAATTCTTTGGCAGCAGGATCGTCATTCTTGGCGTAGCCTTCCGCCATTTTGGCTTCGAGGCAGGCATAGACGGCAACCACCTGATCTTCATCAAGGTCAAAAAAGTCTTCTACTCCGACATTTGTACAATCATCTGCTGCAGCTGCGGCGGAGGCAGACAGGGCAAAGCCTGCTGCAAGAAGGGTTGCTTTCACGTTCATAGCTCGAATCCTTTTCGTAAACACGCGTTGCTGTCACCTTGCCACGTGCGGCAATGCGGCGCAGCATACGATTGCCCCACGGATTCACACATTTAAGTGAAGTGCTGTTTCAGCCGCTGCGCTGTGCTCGGGGATGCGCGGATTGGTAGACATCCATCAAGCGCGCTGTGTCAACGGCGGTATAGGCTTGTGTGGTGGACAGGCTGGCATGTCCAAGCAGTTCCTGAATGGCGCGCAAGTCCCCGCCGGCATTCAGCAGATGTGTCGCAAAAGAGTGGCGCATGGCGTGAGGTGTGGCCGAGCTTGGCAAGCCAAGTTGCATGCGTGCTGCGCGCATGACTTTCTGGATCGCACCCGGGGATAGGGCGCCGCCGCGAATGGCGCGAAACAGGGCCACGTTGTGTTCCACAGGGAAGGGGCATGTGGCGATGTAGGTGTCCACGGCTTGCGCGGCCACGGGCAGAACGGGAACCAAGCGTTCCTTGTTTCCTTTGCCAATGATACGCAACACATCCCCGATTGGGGCATCTTGCCCTTGCAGGCTGAGCGCTTCGGAAATCCGCAAACCGCACCCCCACAGTAATGTCAGAACCGCTGTGTCTCGGGCCGATACCCAAGCATGCGGCGATTGGATCGATACGGTATCAATCATCTCGCGCGCGGCGTCTTCGGATAAGGGGCGGGGCAGTTTCTTTTGAAATTTAGGGGCGCGTGCGGATAACACGGCAGTCGGCTCAAAGCCTTGGCGTTCGGACAGCCAGCGATAAAAGGATTTTACCGCTGACAGTTTCCGCGCAAGAGACCGCGCGGCAACGCCGGTTCCGCGCATGTGTGCCATCCAAGCGCGCATGTCTGTGACAGAAATCTTGGCAAGCGCGCCCAGACCCTGCGACTGACCAGAATATTCGGTCATAAACGCCAGAAATTCAGTCACATCCCCGGTATAGGCGGTCACCGTGTTGGTGGAAGCGCCTTTGATGGCGCGTTCGTGTTCCAGCCAAGCGCTGAGCGCGTCGCGAGACGCGGGAGACATCACGATGCCGGGGGTGTTCAAGACAACCAGCGACGCATCGCCCGTTCAAACACGCCGGCAAAAAAGGCGAGCAGATCGGTGCCATGCTGTGGCGAAAACATATGAGGATCTTCGGAACCCATGACCAAAAGTCCGGGAAGCCGGCCTTCGCCAAGATCAAGTTTCAGACAGGCCTCGGACCGGATCCAGTCCGCTTTACGTGCATAGATCAGGTCAGAGCCACTTTGAACTTGTCGCAAGGTGACCTGACGGGGTTCCATAACGCGGCCCTGCGTCAGATAGGCATCCACATATCCTTGGCGAGTCACGATCATCACCTCACCCAACCGATCAAGATCCGCATTGGTGTCTGGCTGCGAGGATTCCAAAACCAGCTTCATAGCTTCTACGCGCAAGATATCTGCGACTTCGCCGCCAAGATCATGCAAAAACGGTTCAAATTCGGTGGGGTCCATCAGGCGCAAAATGGCGCGATGGACCTGATTGGTGCCTGCAAGATTTTCATAGGCCGCGGCAATGACGGAACGATGGGTATCTTCCAGCCTGTCCAGCCGGTGTTCCATGCGTTCCATCGCAATGCCGCGCAGATCAACGATATTGCCGCCCATTGAGCGTTCGTTGGCTGCAATCAGGGCCTGCATAACATCTTGATCATCCAGAATCACATCGGGACGCTGAATAATCGCCTCACGAAGGACGTCATCTATTTTTGGATTACTGCTCATTTTTTTCTCGAATGTGTTTGCATCTGTTTAACACGATCTGCGCGCCAATGCCCCACCTTTTTGCGTCAAAAATCGCGGTATTTTGAGTCACCTGTTGCGAATTGGCGTCAATTGGCGGCGCAGGTTGACGTTACGTCTGGGGAATGCGGGGACGTCTCTCCCCGTGAATGCCGGGGCCAATGCCGACATATTCAGGTCATGGCACAGAAGACCGAAAACACGAAGGAACAGGCGAGTGTGTGTCTGTTTCCTCTTAATCCGAAAGAAATTCGGGTGCTTTTAGGGCGTGGACGGGTGCCCAGTTCGGTTAGTAACGAGTACAATCCGGCGTAAGTTCGGGATTAGTTCTGGGATCGTCTTTCCCCAATGAGACAGATTGCAGACTGGTTATTATGGCGGATCTTACAGCATGTGTGCGCTGTTTGATCCGCCATTTTTTTGGGGGTCAGACGATTTTGATACCCGCGGAAGCCGCGTCTTTCATAAACGTCTCTAGGCCTTTGTCGGTCAGCGGGTGTGTCGCCAGCTTTTTGATCACTTCGGGTGGCGCAGTCATCACGTCGGCGCCAATACGCGCACATTCCTGTACGTGATTCACGGATCGGATAGAAGCGGCCAGAATTTCAGTTTCGAAACCGTAATTGTCATAGATCGTGCGGATATCTTCGATCAGATCCATGCCGTCTAAGTTGATATCGTCCAAACGGCCAATAAAGGGCGAGATGAACGATGCGCCTGCTTTTGCCGCCAAAAGTGCTTGGTTGGCCGAGAAGCACAGTGTGACGTTGACCATTTTGCCTTCGCCGGACAGGACTTTGCAGGCTTTGAGGCCGTCCCATGTCAGCGGCAGTTTCACAGCGATGTTTTCTGCGATTTCCGCCAGCTTGCGGCCCTCAGTAATCATGGCGTCGGCTTCCAGCGCGACGACTTCAGCAGAGACAGGGCCAGAGACGAGGTCACAAATTTCTTTGGTGACTTCCAGAATGTCACGGCCGGATTTCTTGATCAGTGACGGGTTTGTTGTCACGCCGTCGACCATACCGGTGTCATTCAATTCAGCGATTGCGTCGATTTCTGCGGTGTCTACGAAAAATTTCATGGGTATAGTTCCTTGGAAGTTCTTGCGGTTGGGGGTCTGATAGCCCAAGCCAAGGGGGGACGCAAAGGGAATGGTGGCGCTAACATGGACTTAACACTGTGGATGACCTTCGTTGCAGCGACAATTGCGTTGTTGTTGATACCGGGGCCAACAGTTTTGTTGGTGTTAAGCTATGCGATTGGGCATGG
>CALHST010000244.1 GCA_938038825.1 uncultured Paracoccaceae bacterium
AGGGAGATTGGCATGGCGCGAGTATCGATGACGGTTAACGGCCGTATGTTGAGTGGCGAGGCTGAGGGTCGGACGTTATTGAGTGTATTTTTGCGGGATGTTTTGGGTTTGACTGGGACGCATGTTGGGTGTGACACGTCGCAATGTGGGGCGTGTGTTGTGCATGTTGACGGGAAGGCAGTGAAGTCTTGCACGATGTTGGCGCATGAGGCTGCGGGGTCTGAGGTATCGACGATCGAAGGTGTTGCGGGCAGCGATGGCACATTGTCGACGATCCAGGCGGCGTTTCAGGAACATCACGGGCTTCAATGCGGGTTTTGCACCCCGGGCATGGTGATGTCTGCGGCGGCTTTGCTGAAGGACAATCCGAAGCCGACCGAAGGTGAGGTGCGCGCGTATCTTGAAGGCAATATCTGCCGCTGCACAGGCTACCACAATATCGTCAAAGCGATTTTGGCGGCCTCCGGTCAGGATGTACCGGCTGTTGCAGCCGAATAATCACAGCCGAATAATCACGGGGCGTGAGCTAAAGCTCACCCTACGGGGCATGACAGCGTTTCGGCTTCATTGTTCCCCAAATACTCATAAGACGGCGGGTGCACGGGAGCCAGGTTTGGGTTCACACACGCACCCACAGACACAACCCGTAAGGTGTGCTTCAGCACACGCGGGTTATTAGGGAGGAAAGACATGCCAAAGGACACAGGCATAGGTGCTGCACCTAAGCGGCGCGAGGACGTACGGTTCCTGACGGGGGCCGGCAATTACACGGATGACATCAACCTACGCGGTCAGGCCTATGTGCATTTCCTGCGCTCGGATGTGGCGCATGGGACGATCACCAAATTGGACACGGGCGCAGCGGCGGCGATGCCCGGTGTGGCCAAGATCTTTACCTCGGATGATTTTGAGGGTGTGGGCGGCATTCCTTGCGGGTGGCAAGTGACGGACAAGCATGGCGAAGTCATGCAAGAGCCGATGCATCCGATCATGGCAACCGGCAAGGTGCGTCATGTGGGCGAGATCGTGGCGGCTGTGGTCGCAGACAGCCTGGAACAGGCCCGCGATGCGGCTGAGGCGATTGTGCTGGACATCAGTGAATTGCCTGCGGTGGTCGACATGAAGGCCGCGTTGGCCGACGGCGCCACCAAGGTGCATGACGATCTGAACAACAACCTGTGCTATGACTGGGGTTTTGTTGAGGAAAACAAGGGCGCCGTGGACGAGGCGATTGCCAATGCGGCGCATGTGACCACGTTGGAATTGGTGAATAACCGTCTTGTCGCCAATCCGATGGAGCCACGCGTGGCTGTGGGGGATTATGACCGGGCAGGCGATAACTCGACGCTTTATACCACCTCGCAGAACCCGCATGTGATCCGCCTGTTGATGGGCGCGTTTGTGTTGGGCATCCCCGAGCATAAGCTGCGGGTTGTGGCCCCGGATGTGGGCGGTGGCTTTGGTGCCAAGATCTTCCATTACGCGGAAGAGGCGTTCTGCACCTTTGCGGCCAAGTCGATCAATCGGCCGGTCAAGTGGACCTCGACCCGCTCGGAGGCGTTCATCTCGGATGCGCATGGGCGGGACCATGTGACCAAGATTGAGCTGGCGCTGGATGCGGACAACAACTTCACGGCGGTGCGCACAGAAACCTATGCGAATATGGGCGCCTATCTGTCGACCTTTGCGCCCTCGGTTCCCACATGGCTGCATGGCACGTTAATGGCGGGCAACTACAAGACGCCGGTGATCTATGTGAATGTGAAGGCTGTGTTCACCAACACAGTGCCCGTGGATGCGTATCGCGGCGCGGGCCGCCCCGAGGCCACGTTCCAGCTGGAGCGTGTCATCGACAAGGCCGCGCGTGAATTGGGTGTGGATCCCGTTGATCTGCGCCGTCAAAACTTTATCACCGAATTCCCGTATGCCACCCCTGTGGCAGTGGAATATGACACCGGTGATTATCACGCGACCACCGACAAAGTGTTGGAAATCTCGGACCGGGCGGGCTTTGCCGCACGCCGGGCAGAAAGCGAGAAGAACGGCAAGCTGCGTGGCTATGGCTTTAACTGCTTTATCGAGGCCTGCGGGATTGCCCCGTCGAACCTGGTTGGGCAACTCGGTGCACGGGCGGGTCTGTATGAATCCGCCACTGTGCGGGTGAATGCGACAGGCGGTCTGGTTGTGATGACCGGCTCACACAGCCACGGCCAGGGCCACGAGACCACGTTCCCGCAAGTCATTGCCGAGATGATCGGCATTGATGAGAGCATGGTCGAGATCGTGCATGGCGATACGGACAAAGTGCCGATGGGCATGGGGACGTATGGGTCACGCTCGATCGCTGTGGGGGGCTCTGCCATGGTGCGGGCTGCTGAAAAGATCATCAACAAGACCAAGAAGATTGCCGCCCACCTGATGGAAGCTTCGGACGCTGATATCGAATTAAAAGATGGTCAGTTCTCTGTTGCAGGCACGGATAAATCGGTGGCTTGGGGTGATGTCACGCTGGCGGCTTATGTGCCTCATAACTATCCGCTGGAAGATATCGAACCGGGGCTGGAGGAAACCGCGTTTTACGACCCGGCCAACTTTACCTACCCGGCGGGCGCTTATGCCTGCGAAGTTGAGGTTGATCCCGACACCGGGCACGTCACGATTGAACGCTTCGCCGCGGCCGATGATTTTGGCAATATCGTCAACCCGATGATCGTGTCTGGTCAGGTGCATGGCGGTATCGGACAAGGTATCGGTCAGGCACTTTTAGAAGGCTGCTCTTATGACAGCGACGGCCAGCTTTTGAC
>CALHST010000245.1 GCA_938038825.1 uncultured Paracoccaceae bacterium
TGCGGCACAAACCCAGTTCGACAACGCCACCAACATGACCCAGCAATTGTCGGCGCTCGCCAATCTGATCCGTGCCGGATCTGGACGCGATGCTTTGGCCGCGTTCGAGGCGCAGTGGAAAGATGACCGTTTGGTCATGGATAAGTGGTTTGCGCTGCAAGTGTTGGAAGCCGCACCCGAAGATGTGGCTGACGTGGTCGACAGCCTGACGCAGCACGCGGACTTTAACTTCAAGAACCCAAACCGGTTCCGATCGGTACTTGGGGTCATGGGCATGCATCACGCGGGGTTCCATCACGAAAACGGCCGGGCCTATGGCCTGTTGGCCGATTGGCTCATCAAGCTGGATCCGTTGAACCCGCAAACCACAGCACGCATGTGTTCGCTGTTCCAGACGTGGAAACGCTATGACGCAGCACGCCAAGACAAAATTCGCGCTGCTTTGGAAAAGATCGCCGCCACACCAAACCTGTCGCGTGACACCACGGAAATGGTGACACGTATCTTGAACGCTTAATTGAACGGAGGACACAGAATGTCCCGCAAAACACTTTTGATTACGGGTGCCTCGGCTGGCATCGGTGCGGCCTGTGCGCGGTTGGCCGCACCCGACTATGATCTGTACCTGAACTATCGCAGTGACACGACCGGCGCCGACGCGGTCAAATCCGACTGCGAAGCGGCGGGGGCGACTGTCACCTTACTTCAGGCCGATGTCTCGGACCCCGAGGCGTTGGACGCAATGTTTGCCAAAATCCCACGCCTTGATGCGTGTATCAACAATGCCGGCATCGTGGCGGACAGTGCCCCGGTGGCCGAACATGACTATGACCGGCTGCGGCGGATGTTTGATGTCAACGTGATTGGCGCAATGATGGTGGCGCGCGATGCCACAGCCCGCATGGATGGCCCCGGCGTTGTGGTGAATGTAACATCCGCAGCCGCGCGGTTGGGATCAGCCAACCAATATGTCGACTACGCAGCCTCTAAGGCGGCAATGGATACGTTTACCAAAGGCTTATCCGACGAACTTGCCCCGCGTGGCATCCGTGTGATGGCCGTGCGCCCCGGCTTGATCGACACAGAGCTGCACGCCAAAGGCGGAGAACCCGGACGCGCGCAAAGGCTTGCGCATATGGTGCCCATGCGTCGCGAAGGCAGTGCCGAAGAAGTCGCCCGCCCCATCATGTTCTTGTTGTCAGAAGACGCCTCTTACATGACCGGTTCGTCCATCGAAGTCACTGGTGGGCGGTAAAGACGCGTATTGTCTTGACCACACGCATTCCATTCACCTTTGAACGCACGGGACGCAACATACAAACAGGCGGCATCATTTTGGCCGTCTGGCTGTGTTGTGTGCTGGGTGTTGTGATCCTGAATGTCTCATTATGGATCGTCGGCTTTGTGCTGGTGTTCACCTTGCCTGCCCTTTGGGACATGTGGACACACGCAAAAGCCGGGCTGCACCTAAGCGATCAAACGCTCGCGTGGTACACAGGACGGGCCAAGGCCGATGTTGCGTTGGTCGAAATTGACCACATCGAATTCGTAACCCGTCTGGATTTCACCGTGCGTGTGGTTGTTGTTCTAAAAACCGGAGGCAAACTGCGTCTTCCGCAAGAAAGCACACCGCCGCATAAGCCGCTGCAAGACGCCTGTGAATCACTTAACTTGCGCACCGAGCGCCATCATTTTGCAACTTTGTGAAAGTGGCGCGTCAAATTCACCATAAACGTGAACTTTTTCTGTCTTCGCTCGCTAACGTAGAAAGTCGGCTTCAATCTCCCTCATAGCCTGTATTTTATGGAAACAAACGGCGGGAATGGCTCTGTATTTTCTTCAAAGCTCCCCGTACTCGCCATTTTTTCGACCAAAACTCTTATCACATTGTCGCTAATTCGCATCAGCCCCTTATTAGGATGCATAAATGACACTTGTATCACGCCTTTCCAGTCTTTTTGCTGGTGCTACTCTCTCCAAGAAACGCCCTGTGAGCGTCACGGATATTCCCGTGACCACAGGTGCAGAGGGGTCACTGTCGATCCCGATTCCGGACCCCACAAGCGAGGACCGTGAACGCGATAAGTGGCAATGCGTCGGACAGAGTGCCGTGCGTCAGGAAGATTGGGACCGCGTCTCTGAAGCTTTGAGCGAAGCAGACATTGGCCTGCATCTGACGCCCGGCGGCATGTCAGTGGCCGAGCTGATCGCATTCGGTGCACGCTCTGACGTGGTGGGGGCGGTTGAACATGCCTTACTGGATGGTTCCCCCGAAAAAGACGCCCCCCTGTTGGCAGGCATCGAAGCGTTGGAAACGTTGTTGTGTGACTATCCCGATGACTACGCCATCGCATTGGTTGTCGCCTTGACCCATATCGACATCGCCTGGGCGTGGCGCGGCGATGGTTATGACATTCAGGTTCCTGAACTCAACATGGAAGCCTTTCTTGCGCATATGGATCGTGCAGCGGACATTTTGCAGCCATATGAGAAATCACATGCGCATTCGCCTTTGTTGAACTCTGCCTTGTGCGCGTTGATCCGCACCCGTCGGGATCACAAAGGCGGCGTTATGAACCTGATCGCGCAACGCTATGAGGCTTTGATTGACCTAAATCCACTGGATGCCCGTCAAATGCGCAATTTAGGCACAACCCTGTTGCCACGCTGGCAAGGAAATTATGAACGTCTGGAGCTGGAAGCCCGCCGGACTGGCGCGCGGCTGAACCCCGTTTGGGGTGCGGGAGGCTATACCTGGACGATGTTTGATGCCATCAGCAATGATGTCGAAGCCCTGGCTGGTGT
Source organism: uncultured Paracoccaceae bacterium (assembly GCA_938038825.1). GTDB lineage: Bacteria > Pseudomonadota > Alphaproteobacteria > Rhodobacterales > Rhodobacteraceae > Aliishimia. The sequence goes on from CALHST010000245.1 coordinate 2,806, forward strand.
GGATGTCGATTACTTCATTGATGGCATACGCGATATTCTAAAAAAATCGCCAGATCAGCTGACTGTGAATTTGCTTGCGGCCTATAGTGCGATTTCGATGAGCAGTGATACCGGGAATGACGCGGCAGACTATAATCGCGCCCGCATTCATGCCTGCCGAAATTGGATCATTTGCGACCATTTGACAGAATTGCACCCGCTTGTTTGGGCGCATGCAACGCAAGGGTTTGACAATACACTGCGGATCAGATCGCTGGACAAATTTGCGAAACGTGGGCTGGAAGAGGCAAACCGTGTCTTGCAATCCTTGTTCATGCCAGAGCTCACCCGTGGTCAGAATGTGATCTTTACCGAAAGTGGGCCTGTCACGCAGCTGCCGTAAATACGCGGGTTTTGCTGGCTTTACTGGGGTCGTTAGTTTTGCTGGGGTCGTTAGTTGATGACGGGCAGGTCGGGAAGGTCGGGAAGGTCC
>CALHST010000246.1 GCA_938038825.1 uncultured Paracoccaceae bacterium
AGGAACGCAGAAGGTGCGGCGCCAATTCCGGGGATAGACCCAAGGAATACACCGATCATGCTGCCACGGATGATGGACTTAAAGCTGCGCCGGTAATCGGCAAAGCTCACCTTGGTTTGCCCCAACGCGCGCGCTTTTCCCAAATGCGCAACCGGATTCCACGCCATGGCGATAATCTCGGGGATAGCGAACAGACCAATCAGCACCGCGATGAAATTCAGCCCACCCATCATATTGGGATCACCAAAGGTGAACCGATTGGTGCCATAAACAAGGTCCAGCCCCACAGTCGCCAGCAATAGGCCCAGCAAGGCGGATAAGGCCCCCCGCAACAGGCTTTCACCGGACACCCCGGCGATGATGGTCAGTGAAAACAGGATCAGCGCAAAGAACTCAGGCGGACCAAAGCTCAGCGCGAAAGAGGCCAAAAATCCGGCAAACAGGATCAGCGCCAGATTGGACACCAGATCCGCGGTGCAGGACGCCCAAAGTGCCATGCCAAGTGCGCGGCCCGCTTCACCGCGTTCTGCCATAGGATAGCCATCCAGAATGGTTGCCGACGAGGCTGGCGTGCCCGGCGTTTTGATCAGAATGGCCGGGATCGAGCCGCCAAAAATCCCGCCTTTATAAACCCCTAGCAACAACAAAATACCCGTAATCGGTTGCAGCGAAAACGTAAACGGCAGCGTCAAAGCAACAGCCATCGTGGCGGACAACCCGGGAATGGCACCACCGACGACTCCGATGCAAATCCCCGCGAACAAGGCAAAGAAGGCTTCGAATGACGCGACAAGGCTGAGGCCCGCCAAAAGGCTGTCGACAAAGCTCATGGCAGCCTCACGAAATTGCCCTGCGGGATTGCAACACCCGCGACATGCGCGAAAAAGAGATACAGTCCGAAAGGAATGAGAACCGCACAGATCAGGGCCGTGCGCGGATGACGGGTTTTGAACAAAAATGCCGTCGCGATGAAGACGATCATTGCTGTCCACACCATGCCCAGGCGCGGCAACGCAAACATGGTCAGGATCATGATCACCGCAAGTGCAGCCAGCCGAAGCCATGCATTCCCGTCATGCGCGTCCATTTTGTCAGGCACGGCGTTTGGGCTGGCATGACGTGCAGCAAGCACCAATCCCAAACCCGCCAACCCCGTCAACGCTGTCAACACATAGGGCCAGAAAGTCGGGGAAAGTACGATATTGGACACATTGCTGGGCGACGACACCCAATTCGGGATGCCAACAAGCACAAGAAATAGCGCCACAAGACACGCGCCGATCCCCAGACGTTGCTGATTAGCCCTTGGTGACATCTGCCCTACCCCCTTTGACAGATGCGGCCACCGAAACCGGCAGCCGCAACGTCATTCTTATGTGAGATTACACGAACCGATTACCCTTCGATCCGCATCCCCAACTCGTCGACCAGCGCTTTGAAAATATCAAACTGCCCCTGGATAAAGGCATTTGCCTCTTCCGGGTTCATCAATTCAATCACCGATCCACGTGCGCTCATGGTGTCATTAAACTTTGCATCCGCCGTCGCAGTTGCCATCCACGCACCCCATTTTTCCGCGACATCATCTGGCAGATCATCCGGACCCGCGATGCCGGTCCACCCGACAAGCTGGTTCAGACGCTCTTTGCCCAGATCATTGGCCGTGGGTGCATCAAAGCCAACCACAGGTTCCGGCGTTGTGACCATCAACGGTTTCAGCTGACCATTGGCAACAAAGCTCGCCAAAGCCGAGGAGTTGGTGCACAAAAACGTGGCTGTTCCGTTCAAAACGGCAGTGGCTGCGGCACCGCCGCCTTTTTGTGGAATATGCGTAGCAGCGGATAATGGATCCGCAATTCCAAATTCCTTGAGAACCATCGCGCCCGCCAAATGCAGCAATGACCCAACCCCGGAAGAGCTGTAACTGACGCCTCCCTCTTTCACTTTGGCGATTAAATCATCCATGGAATTGATACCCGATGCTGGCGTGACCGCACAGGCAACGGGGTTGATTTCATATACTGTCACGAACCGGAAATCATCCAGAGTATAGGGCAATGTCGCTTTCATCGCGGGGTTCACGGAATGCGACCCAACCCGCGCAAACAACATGGTATACCCATCATTTTTCGCGTTTTGGACGGCGACAGATCCGGTTGCGCCCCCGGCGCCGGTAATGTTTGCCATGATCAACGGTTTGCCAACCGCATCGCCCAATGGCTCTGCGATTGTGCGGGCAGAAATATCCGTCGCACCGCCGGCACCATACGGGATCACCATATTGATGGCGCGTTCCGGATAGTCTGCGAAAACGGCCGTTGCAGCAAAGGTTGCGCCAACAGCGATTGCAGATGTGAGTGTTCCTATTTTCATGAAGTCCTCCCTATCATTCCCGGCCAGTTGTCAGTGGCTTAACAGTAGTCTAGGCGTAAGCTGTACTTAATAGTAGTAAAATTCCCTTACAGCTTGTGAAAGCCCTCCTTTCGCTTCTTGGACCGCGGTTACTATGACTATTCGCCTGCTTCGCACTTTGGTTGCCATTGCTGATACACGGACATTCAGTGCCGCAGCCGAAGTTGTGCATGTGACGCACGCCGCGGTCAGTCAGCAAATGCAGACATTGGAAGCCGATCTGGGGCTGGTGTTGTTCAATCGCACAAAGCGCACACCGGAATTAACCCCCGTCGCACATGAGATTGTCGCCAAAGCCCGCAAATTGATTACTGACTATGACAATCTGGTGCCCTCTGTTCTGGGGGATGGCGGGCTTAGTGGCATCGTGACTCTGGGCGCATTGCGCACAACCTTGACCGGACTGACCCCACAGGCCATGGCCGTTTTGAAAGCCAAGTTCCCGAATATCGGCCTGCACATCCGCCCCGGACTAACCGGTACACTTTTGGCGGATGTGGAACGGGGAAACCTGGATGCAGCCATTGTGACCAAACCCCACTTGATGCCCGAGGGTGTGCAATTCCGCGAACTGACGCAAGAGCCAATGCAGCTGATCGCAGCAATCGAAGAAACTGGAAAAGACCCGATCAAGCTGTTGAAGACGCGCCCCTTTATTCGGTTCAACCGAAATGCAGTTGTGGGCACGTTGATCGACAATTGGATCTTGTCCAAACGCATCCGGGTTTCGGAAACGATGGAACTGGACAGCCCCGAAGCCATTGCCAGCATGGTTCACGCAAATCTTGGGGTGTCGATCGTTCCCGATCTTGCAGTGAAGCCGTTGGACACGATCCCTGTGAAACGTTTGCAATTGGGGGCTGATGCGCCACGCCGCACACTTGGATTAGTCTATCACAAGGACCAGGTCAAAACGCAGGTCATGGACGAGTTGTTTGATGCGCTGGTGCAAGTCATAGCCAAGGCGCGCAAGACATGAACACGGAAACCATTGTGTTTTTGGTGCTTGGCGCAATGGCAGGCGGCTTTATCAATGGATTGTCGGGCACGGGCACCGCGTTGTTCGCGCTGGGGTTCTATTTGGCGGTGCTGGAACCAATCACCGCTGTGGCAATCGTGACCTTGATGGCGGTGTTGGCAGGTTTACAAGGTCTTTGGATCGTGCGTGCGGACATCTTCAAACACCCAAAACGCTTGTTGCGCTTTATTGTGCCCGGATTGGCGGGCGTGCCCATCGGACTGTGGCTGTTGGACTTTATCGAAACCAGCACGCTGCGCTTGTTGATCGCCGCACTTCTGATCATTTACGGCGGGTATTTCGGGTTTCGCGCAGCGCTGCCCGCATTTTCGCGCAAAACCCCGATACTGGACAGTTTGATCGGATTCGTGGGCGGTGTTCTTGGCGGGGCCGCCGGTGTATCCGGCGCGTTGCCCTCTATGTGGTTGTCTTTGCGCCCTTGGACCAAAACCGAAACACGCGCAGTGATGCAGCCTTTGAACATGGTCATTCTTAGCACAACTGTCGTGCTTTTGGCATTCAAAGGCGCGTATGGGCCCAGCGCCTTGCAAGCCTTGATGATCACCATCCCCTGCGGGTTGATCGCGGCACAGGTCGGGATTTTTGTCTTCCGTCGCCTCAGCGATCTGATGTTTCGCCGCCTTTTGATCCTGTTGACGCTTCTGATGGGGCTGGGGATTTTAGTGGCCGAGGTTTTCTGACCTCAAATAACCTCGTCCGTGCGGTCGTCACTTTCACCATACCGCTTTAAAACCGCAGGTTTTGTGCCCTCATACACACGCGCGACGTTCTTTGCGATCTTGGCGTTTTCGCGTTCAAACAAGCAATCCCCGTTCATGTCCGAGGCCACGATAAACGGCCCCATCTTGTTGCATTTGATCACCCACATCGCTTGGGCAAGGCCCAGTTCTTCGTTCCAGTGCACAGCCTCAACATTTTCCACGCCACGCCCCAAAAGCGCCCCGGTGCCATAGCCCACTGTGGACAGGTAAACCGCCCCGTTGGGTACGAAGTATTCCTTGTAATCCTTGGAGGTCATTCCGCCTTTGCCTACAATCAGCTTGGCCCCGGTTTTTGCCATCCATTCCGGCAACCACTTAGCAAACCGAAACGACGCCGTGGC
>CALHST010000247.1 GCA_938038825.1 uncultured Paracoccaceae bacterium
CGAGTTGCGATACGGGTTATATCCCGTCCAGCCCATCGTCACATCCACATTGGATTGTGCGGCTTGGTTCATATAGCTGAGGAAGTCATATGCAGCCTGTTTGACTTTGTCGTCTGTGGTCTTGCTGATTGCAGCAGTCCACCCGCCAAAGGCGGCAAAAGGCGCATAGTTCACTCCATCCACCGCATGTGGGCAGGTGTTTGCATCACACGCCACCAGCTCACCTGTGGCTGTGTCCAGAACTTCTGTGGATCCGGGCATGATCACAGCGCCAATCTTGTCTTTGATTTTGCTGCCTTCTTCGATGGACAAAGGCCCAATATCACCCCAGTCAATCACCATGCCACAGCGCCCCGAGGTCACCAGACCGCGCGTATCGCCAATGTCTTGGTTCAACTCATCGGCAGGACCGTATTTGCCGGTTTCTTTGTAAAGCTCGAACGCTTTTTTCCAGGCGGCATTATTGACCTTGGGCTTCATGGTTGCTGGGTCGAAATAGATGCCTTCTGCCGTGCCTTTGGATTGCACCATGCCCGCGGCAACAGATTGGATCGCGAAATAGGATTGTGCGTTGCGCTTTTTAAAGATGCACGAGCCATAATCCGCTTCGCCGTCCCCGTTCATGTCTTTGCCGTGAATTTTAGACGCCACGTCCAGATAGTCTTCCCATGTGCGGGGAGGCTCCAGCCCTGCTTCTTCCAGAACGTCTGTGCGATAATACATCATCTGGAAATCGCCATCCAAGGTGATGAAATAGGTCGAACCCGCGACCTTCTGGTTAAAGTCGCGGAAATAGGGCGCAATGTCCGGCAGATCAATTTTGTCATCAGCTGCCAGATAAGAATCCAGGTTTTCGACAAGATCGCCGCTCACCAGTTCAACACCCCAGCCGGATGCAAAAACGCCCACATCAATGGAATTTGTGCCAGTGGCCCAATCAGTGAGGATCTTTTGAAACAGCTCAGCAAAGGGCACTTCCGCCACGCGGATTTCCGCCCCTGTCATGGCTTTGAATTCTTCCGCACGCTCGACCATGCGGCCAGCAATCACGGGGCCAGGACGGGTCAGCACATTCACAACGACACCGTCGTAATGCCCATCCGCACTGGCTGATGATGCAGCCGCAAGCGCAAGCGCGGTGCCTCCTAAAAACTTTCGAAACATATTGGTCTCCTCTCCATTGAATTCGTTCAATTATGTGTTCGGGATCCGTTGTTTATGTCCCGTTTCTGTGTAAGGCACGCCCAAGAAAGTCGCGCAGATCGACCCGCAAAAGCATCTCTGCCACATGTCGGCGATGTGTCTGAACGGTCCGCCAATCAGCTTTGACCATGACAAAAGAGTGACCCGGCCCTTTCTTGACGGTCCATGCGCACATACTCAAAAGGCCCTTTGCGTTGCGACATTACCTGAAGTGTCCCAGCAAGTTAGTTGACTGAAATTTCATGTCAACTAACATGTTAGTTGAGGGGGAAAGAGTATTGAATGCCAAAGGCAAATTTGGAAAACTTAAAAAGCATACGTGAATTCAACGGCTTATTGTCTGATCGCGTCTACGAGGCGATAAAGGCGGCGATCCTTTCTTTTGACTTCGAACCGGGTGCTGTTTTGAAAAAAGGCCCGATTTGCGACGCGTTGGGGGTGTCGCGGACACCTGTGTCTGATGCAATTATGAAGCTAGAGGCGGATCGTTTGGTCGAGGTGATTCCACAATCGTCGACCCGTGTCGCGAAGATGTCGATGAAGGAAATTCGCGAAGACGCATTCTTGCGCGAAGCCTTGGAAGTGTCGGCCGTAGAATACGCGGCCGAACACCGAACCGACGAGTTACTGGCACGCCTTAACCGCAATCTGCGCATGCAAGACTTGCAGGTCGAGGATCAGGATTATGAGGAACTGTTCAAGACCGATCAGGAGTTTCATCGCCTGATCATGGGGTGCTGCAACATTGATCGTTTGCATGCGACCATCGGCTTTGTGTCCAACCACATGGACCGCGCGCGCAAGCTTATGTTGCCCATCCCGGGACGTTCTTTGGATTCAGTGACAGAACACCGTAAAATTTTTGAGGCCATCCAAAAGGCAGACCCTGCAGCGGCACGTGTCGCTATGCAACAGCACTTGCGCCATTTGATTAAACGTCTGGAACCGTTGGAAAAACAGCGCCCCGATTTATTCATACCATAAACCCCGACCTCATATCAGGAACCCATTTGATGAAAGCACATGACGCAGTTGTTCTGAACGCCCGAACAAAGACGCCCGTGAATCTGACGCGGATGGGGTTTGGGGGTGCGCCCCTTGGAAACCTCTACCGCAAGATTTTAGACGAGGACGCACAAGCTGCGCTGCAAGCGGCGTACGATGCAGGCATCCGGTATTTTGACACGGCGCCGCAATATGGATTGGGCCGTTCCGAAGGACGTTTTGGTCAGGCGCTCAACCGCTTTGACGACGCGCAGGTAACACTGTCCACCAAGATCGGGCGCTTGCTTGTGGATTGCGCGGCTAACGAAGTCACGCCCGAAGCCTTTGTGGACGTGCCCCAAAAACGCATTGTCTTTGACTATTCTTATGACGGGGTCATGCGCTCGTTCGAGGCAAGCAAGGCTCGATTGGGGTATGACAAGATCGACGTCCTTCTGATCCACGATGTGGATGTGTTCAGCCATGGTTCGCAAGAAATAAGCGATGCCAAAGTGCGCGAGCTTTTTGATGCTGGCGGCTATCGCGCCTTAAGCGAATTGCGTGCGTCTGGCGACATCGCCGCCATCGGGGCAGGGGTCAATGAATGGGAAGTGTGCGAACGCTTGCTGGGACTTGGCGATTTTGACGGCTTCTTGTTGGCGGGACGATATACGTTGCTGGAACAAGAGGCCCTGACCTCATTCTTGCCGCTATGTGTCGAACGCGATGTGGGTATCATTCTGGGCGGGCCTTACAATTCCGGGATTCTTGCCACGGGGCCGGTACTGGGCGCGAAGTACAATTACGAGGACGCACCGCAAGACATTCTGGATCGGGTGACCAAGATCGAGGCCGTTTGCAACGCCCACGGAACCAAATTGATCGCCGCCGCTTTGCAATTCGTTCTTGGCCATCCCGCGGTCAAAACGGTCATCCCCGGCGCTGTGAACAGCGCGGAAGTGGCCGCCAATGTGTCGCTGCTAGAGGTCCCAATCCCTGCCGGTTTGTGGTCAGATCTGCGAGCAGAAGGATTGATCCGATCCGATGCACCGCTGCCAAAAGGGGGCTAAACCATGCTGCGCAACATTGATCCAATCCTGTCGCCCGACATTCTGTATGCTCTTGCTGCGATGGGCCATGGAGACGAGATTGTCATCGCAGATGCCAATTTCCCTGCAGAAAGCAGTGGGCCGACGCCCATCCGGGCAGATGGATCAACAGCCAGTGACATGCTGCGCGCTGTCTTAAGTCTGATGCCCTTGGACAGCTTTGTTCCTGACCCCGCGATTACGATGCAAGTTGTTGGCGATCCCGATGCCATCCCCGAAGCGGTCCAAGATTTCCAGACAGTCATTGATGGCACGGCAGACCGGCCTGCTCGGATTACCAGCCTTGAAAGGTTTGCCTTTTATGATCGTGCGGCCACAGCCTTTGCCGTGATCCAAACAGGCGAACGGCGTCTTTATGGCAATATCATCCTGAAGAAAGGCGTAATTGAATAATGCGTCTGGACGCACACCAGCATTTCTGGGCGCTAGAGCGGGATGATTATGGCTGGCTGACCTCGGACTTGCCCACCATTTACAGGGATTTCCAGCCCGCAGACCTGACCCCAATCTTGGACCGCCACGCCATTGAGGGAACTATCCTTGTACAAGCGGCACCGACACGTGCGGAAACTGACTATATGCTGGACATCGCCGCGCAACATTCCTTTGTCAAAGGCGTGGTTGGCTGGGTCGATTTTGAAAATAGCCACGCGCCAGAACACATCGCACGTCTGGCAGAAAACCCGTATCTGGTGGGGCTGCGCCCGATGATTCAAGATATCGCAGACACCAATTGGATGCTGCGCCCCGATTTGAATCCCGCCTTTGTGGCTATGATCGCATCCGATCTGGTGTTTGACGCACTGACATTGCCCGCCCACCTTCAAAATCTGTCAGAGTTATTGTCGCGTTATCCAACCATGCGCGTGGTGATTGATCATGGGTCAAAACCCGACATTCGCGCAGGCACCATGGATAGTTGGGCCAAGGATATGGGGCGTTTGGCGACGAACACGTCCTGCTTTTGCAAGCTGTCGGGATTGGTGACAGAAGCCGCGCCGAACTGGACGCCCGAAGATCTGAAACCCTATGTGGATCACCTGTTGGCAACATTTGGTCCCAGCCGATTGATCTGGGGCAGTGATTGGCCAGTTTGCACTTTGGCTGCGACCTATGACCAATGGCTTGAAACGACGCATCAGTTGTTGGAGGGACTGCCCGCATCCGATATCGACGCGATACTGGGCGGCAATGCAATGACCGCCTATGGTCTGGAGCGAACATGAAACCACAAGGCGCAAAGGCAGTCGGGCTATGACATTGTATCTGGATACTGCGGACATTGCCGAATGGCATGACCTGATGCCGACCGGACTCTTTCACGGCATCACAACAAACCCACTTCTCGCAGCCCGCGCTGGGTATTCCTATGCTGATATCAATTGGTCAGATTTGGCGCAAACCGCCCGTGATCTGGGCGCGAAAGAGTTGCATGCCCAGGTGTCTGGAGCGGCAGATGGGTACGAAGACTGGGCGGGGATGCTTTATGAAACTGGCAAATCTGCAGGCATCGAAACGATTGTAAAAATCCCTCTTGTCGATGCGGCGATCCGCAAAACGCCTGTGATTAAGGCCCTTGGCGGCCGGATTCTGATGACTGCCTGTTACGATGCAAAGCAGATGTTTGTCGCCCAAGGGCTCGGGGCGGATTTCATTGCGCCCTATTATGGGCGCATGATCGAGGCAGGCGTAAACGCCAAATCCCACATTGCAACAATGCAAACCCTGCACAACCGCACCGGATGCAAAGTTCTGGTGGCTTCCCTGCGCAGTGCAGAGCAAATGACAGACTTGGCGACCGTCGGGGCCGAGATCTTTACAATTGCCCCGGCCATTGCGCGCGCCTTGCTGAGCGATCCACTAACCGAGCGCGCGTTTGTGGATTTCGAAAACGCAGCGCCTGAATGAAGGCCTGTCTTGTTAGCGTGTTAGCACCAGGCGCTAACCGGCAGACACAATTCCTCGTCTGCGCGCTACTCGGCCCTTTCGTACAAGTCGCTTTCAGCGCCCAGATACCCGTCCCACGCAAACCAATAGGCCACGTGACCCGCAACGCGGGGCAGGCGTTCGCCTTTGGGGCCGATTAACGCATCTTCGCTGATGCGCCATGCTTCTCCTTCGGAGGCAGGGACACCGTTCATCAAAGAAAACACATAGTCGCCGCGCTCATACGCGCGCACTGTTTGCGTTGTTGCGTCCCCAATCAGAACCACGCTGGAAAACCCAACACGATCGTTTATCACCGGTTCAGTTGCAAAGGCTGACAAGGGCCATGCCTTGGCCCCACCGGCCACGCGGATCCCATACACATGGTCTTTCTGCAAAAGGCGGGTTTGGTCGGTGATTGTGGGAAACATCAAATCTGGGGAGGCGAAATAGTCGCGATAGACCACCCCGGAATCATAGTTGCGAAAGTGCCCCGTGTCCAAGGACAGAACCTTGGTGCCCGGATGCTGTGCGCGCCAATCAGCCCACGTGGTGATGGTGGTGGGCCGGATGGGCAAAGTAATCCCCGATTGCGCAAGGGCCCCGGCCACGGGTTCCCCGGTGAACTGGTTCCACAGGCTTTTGGTCTCGCGATCAAACATCAGTTTATTGGACCGATACAGCAGCCCGGACGAACCAAAGACAAACGGTTTTGCGTGCCCCGCAACTTGCGTTTCAAACAAAATCCCCGCACCACACAACGTGCAATAAGCCAAAGCCACAGGCACCCCGCCGATCACGTCATTGAACATTTCGTGCCAGCCCATGATCCGCAACGGGTACGCGCGCGCATCGCCGTTGATCTCCACCCCAAAGACCAGATCCCCGTCCAGCAGATAATCTGCATCATCCGCCGCAATCAGATTGGGGGTGTCCAAAGACGGGATACCATCCGCTTGTGCGCCGCCCCATGTGATTTCTTCGAACCGGATGCGCATAGTGTCTTGATTAATGGGCGTGTCAAAGAAGGTCAAAAAGCCCCGGTCGATCCCGCCCCAATACCATAGCTTCAGATCATAATAGCTGGGATGGGGCACGATCTGCGGATTGGCTTCCTGGTAATGCATGGCATCGCGCCACGTGGTCAGGGTTTCGCCTGTTAACGCCTGAAGCGCGCGCCGCGTGTCCAAATGGGCGCCACCTATGCGCATTAACAAAACAAGGGTCGGCACCATATCCAGACCGCCACGCGCAATCACGGCATCCGCTGCGGCAGAGCGGTCCGTTTCTGTGCCAATCAAAAGGGTTTTGGCAAGAGCCACGAAATCTTGTTCCTGTGCAGTGCTTGGACGGGGCACAAACAAAACAAGACCCAGCGCACAGGCAAGCAGAAAAGAGATAAAACGGGGCACAGAAAACCTTTGGATCATGGGCGCTGGACTTGGAACAACTTGTGCAAGATTAACGTCTAACTGACCTGTGTCGTGTCACAGTCTTGTCACCCATCCGTGTCGTGTCGCGGCATAGGTCGTGAAAACGATCACTCAGCCGGGGTTTTGACCTGCGGCGTTGTCAAATGCTCTTTCATCCGCTGCCGTTCCACTTGCGCGCGGCTCACAATGGCCGGAACGCGCAGGGTGTTTGGACTGTCCAGATGCAACGCTTTGGGCGCATGTTTTATCAGGTTCACACTGCCAAAGGCCGATAACTGGATTGCCAAGGTTAGGCTGATCACAATCGGGATCAACCACAGCGAAATCAGTCCAGCTGCCAAGCCCAAACCAAGGAACACCCCCAAGACCGTTTCAAGCCAATGAAAGCGGATCAACGCGCCCCAGGAATGCCCATCGCCACTGCGGCTTTGCGGGGCCCAAGTGTCAGATTGGGTGAACAAGGCGCGCAACACGGCACGGCATTGCTGGATCATCA
>CALHST010000248.1 GCA_938038825.1 uncultured Paracoccaceae bacterium
GACAGGATGTTGGGGCGCCAAGTTTCTGCGGCATTGGATCGTTGGAGCATACCGCCAGATGATAGTGGCGGCACACCGCTTCATCTGACCGCGCCCGGGCGGTTTCTGCGGCATACAGCGGAATTGCTGTTTCGCCCGTTAGATGCAGAGCAGTTATTGACCCTACTCAAGCATCCTTTGACCCAGTCTGGCCCAGAAAAGTCGGATCATGGTCTATACACACAACGATATGAACTGGCGTTGCGCCGACACGGGGTTGCTTATCCCGATGGCGATCAATTGCGCAGGCTTGGGGGATTGGCCGCGAAGGAAACCGCAAATCCTGATGCGATGACGTCTTGGATTGAATGGTTGTGCGAGAGTTTCACAAATAATCTAACCCAAGGAAAACGGTCTCTAACACAATGGTTAGAGCAACATCGCAGGTTGAGTGAATTCATCGCGTCCGGGTCGGCGGACTCCTTAAGCGGGTTGTGGGACAAAGCACCCGGCCGGGCCGCTGCAGAGGTTTTTGCGCAGCTTGCGGAAAATGCAGAACACGGCGGATTGTTGGAAGCGAACGATTACGCGCAGTTGCTTCATGGGTTGCTTAGTCAAAACGAAGTGCGCGACCGTGATCAACCGCACCCTAATATTATGATTTGGGGCACGTTAGAGGCTCGCGTTCAAGGCGCGGACTTGGTCATCCTTGGTGGATTGAACGAAGGTGTTTGGCCCGAAGCCGTGACAGCGGACACATGGCTGAATCGCAGCATGCGCCACAAGGCAGGATTGTTGTTACCTGACCGGAAGATCGGATTGTCTGCACATGATTTCCAGCAGGCGATTGCCGCGCCAGACGTCTGGTTAACAAGATCCATTCGGTCGGATGAAAGCGAGACGGTGCCTTCACGCTGGGTAAACCGTTTGATGAACTTGATCGGTGGACTACCGGACAAGGACGGGCCAAAGGCGTTGACCGAAATGCGGGCGCGGGGAAATAGGTGGCTTTCGAAAGCCGACACATTGGAAGCCGTAACGTCAGTTCCTTCTAACGGGCGCGCGGCGCCCAGGCCCCCGGTTGAGGCACGACCAAGAGACTTCTCGGTCACCGAAATTAAGACGCTGATCCGTGATCCTTATGCGATCTATGCGAAGCATGCGCTGAAATTACGCAAGTTGGACCCTTTGTTGCCCGCCCCGGATGCTGCGATGCGGGGCATTGTCATTCATGAGATAATGGAATCCTTTGTAAAGTTAGCAGCGCGTGACCCGAAAAACTTAACACGAGACACCCTTTTGCAAGTCGTCGATACGGTTCTTGCGGGTTCGATTCCTTGGCCTGCCGCGCGGGTGATGTGGCGGGCACGGATCGAAAGGATTGCTGATTGGATTGTCGCCGGGGAAACGCGCCGGTTAGAGCTGGGTCGACCTGCGGCACTGGAAAGAACCGCGCAAGGGAAACTGTCATTGCCCGAAATTGCAGGGTCTATTCGGGCGCGCGCGGATAGAATTGACATGGATGAAGACGGGCGAGCGCTGCTGTATGATTACAAAAGCGGGGACCCACCAACCGGACCGCAACAAAAGCAATTCGATAAACAATTGCTAATCGAAGCTGCCATGATTGAAGAGGGCGCCTTTGAAAAACTGGGTTCCCGCAGCGTTAGAGATGCCGTTTATATCGGGTTAGGGCCGAAACCTAAAGAAAGTGCGGCGCCAATCGACAAGGAAACACCTGCTGAAACCTTGGTAGGACTTCGCGAATTGATCGGACAGTATTTGGACCCTAATCAGCACTATTTATCACGACGCATGTTACAGTCCGAAGCGTTTTCCGGAGATTATGACCATTTGGCCCGCCATGGAGAATGGGATGACTCGGACCCGCCCGCGCCTGTGGATCTGACATGACACGTCAACGGGACGATGCAACCGAGGCGCAAGTTCGTGCTGCCAACCCGGCGGGATCCGCATGGCTTGCGGCAAATGCGGGTTCCGGCAAAACACGCGTTCTGACGGATCGCGTTGCCCGCCTGCTACTGCAAGGCGTCGATCCGCAGCAAATCTTGTGTCTAACCTACACAAAAGCAGCCGCAACCGAGATGCAAAACCGATTGTTCCAGCGCTTGGGTGCGTGGGCGATGCAAAGTTCGGATACCCTTGTGAACGCACTCGCCGAACTTGGCGAAGATCAAGTTTTTGACGAAATCGCGCTGCGTCATGCGCGTACATTGTTTGCACGAGCCATCGAAGTTCCCGGTGGTCTGAAAATTCAAACCATCCACTCGTTTTGCGCAAGTTTGCTACGACGGTTTCCTTTGGAGGCCGGGGTAAACCCCCTGTTTGAAGAAATGGAACAGCGCGCAGCGCAGCTCCTTCAAGCCCAAATCGTAGATGATATGATTGAAGGCGAAGACACGGACGTTGTTCAGGCCTTGATGTTGCACTTTACCGGGGCGGAATTTGATCGGTTTTTGCAGGAGATTGTTGCCAATCAAGATGTGCTGTCGCAGCCAAAGCAATGGGCAGACATAGCAAAAGGCCATGGTTTAGATCCGGATTTTGACAATTCCAAACTGGAAGACATTGCATTTGACGGGCGGGAAAGTGATCTTATCGCTATGCTTCTGCCCGCCATGGAGTTGTCTGGCGTTAACGACCAAAAAATAGCCAAAAACCTGAAGCTTGTGTCTGAGTTCAGCGCAAAGACGTTAACAGAGCTTCAAAAGATCCTGCTGACGCAAGATTTTCAGCCGCGGAAGAAGTGCCCAAGCAAGAAAGTTCAAGATGCGCACCCGGAAGCATGCGCTGATTTACAGGACTTCATGCATCGTCTTGCGAGCGCGAAAGAAGCACAGAATGCGCTTTTATCTGCCCGGCGAACATATGATCTATACCGCTTTGCAGAGCCGTTTTTGGCCCGGTATGCGCGGGCCAAGGCCATCCGTGGTTGGCTGGATTTTGATGATCTGATCTTTCGCACACGGTCCTTGTTGAAGGACGAAAAAGTTGCGTCTTGGGTTCTGTATCGTCTGGATGGCGGCATTTCGCATTTGTTGGTGGACGAAGCGCAAGACACAAGCCCAGCGCAGTGGGATGTCGTGCGCCTTTTGACTCAGGAGTTCACCAGTGGGCTCGGTGCGCATGATGATAAACAGCGGACGCTGTTTGTTGTCGGCGACAAGAAGCAATCCATTTATTCCTTTCAGGGTGCCGATCCTGATGAATTTGATCGTATGGAACGGGAATTTGGCGACAAGCTGCGGGCCGTTGAGTTGCCGTTTTCAAGTCAGAGCCTTGAATACAGTTTTCGGTCGTCGGACGCGATTTTGCGATTGGTGGATCTTACCTTTGACGGTCAGGATGCCGCTGGCTTTGTTCCTGATCAAAAACACCGGGCATTTCATTCGGATAAACCCGGTCGGGTTGACTTATGGCCCGTGATCGAGAAAAGCGCGGGGACGGATGAAAGGCATTGGACCGATCCCATCGACTTCGTGCCGAGCACACATCACACTGTGATGTTGGCACGACAAGTTGCCGATCAGATAGCTGGATTGTTAGATCAAAAATCGCCAGCGTTAGTCCCTGAAAAAGAAAACAGTCACTATGTCATGCGGCCAGTCCGTGCGGACGACATATTGATATTGGTGCAGCGTCGGTCAGGGCTGTTTCACGAAATTATCCGTGCGTGCAAGCAACGCGATCTTCCCATTGCGGGGGCGGATCGCCTGCGCGTGGGTGCAGAGCTGGCCGTTCGTGATTTACTGGCTCTCTTGTCTTTTCTTGCCACA
>CALHST010000249.1 GCA_938038825.1 uncultured Paracoccaceae bacterium
ATCACCGAAAGACGTCTATTCTTCGTTTGAGCAATCACGAGGAAACCGCTAGAGCCTTCGTCGGGCAATTGATTGGGGCGGGTCTTTTCTGTGTGGACGTTTTTGTCAGGCTATGTCCTGAGTTTGTCGTTAATTGTTGCGATTGGTGCGCAAAACGCGTTCGTATTACGGCAAGGGTTGATGCGCCGACATGTGCTGGCCGTATGCATCTTTTGCGGGGTTTCGGATGCCGTTCTGATCCTGTGCGGTGTTGCGGGTGTTGGCACACTGGCGGATCGCGCGCCCTGGTTTGAGCCTGCGATGCGATATGGCGGTGCCGTGTTTCTATTTTGGTATGGCTGGAAAAACGCCCGCTCTGCTTGGGTTGGTGGATCGGCCCTGAATGTCGAAGACGTTCCGGATGTGGGGCTTTGGCGCACGCTCGCGACGCTGGCGGCCATCACCTATCTGAACCCACATGTTTATCTGGACACTGTGGTCTTGGTGGGCGCGATTTCTGCGCAATATGAACACCGCTATATCTTTGGACTTGGTGGCGCATTGGGCAGCATCACGTTTTTCTTTGCTTTGGGATATGGTGCCCGTTTGCTGGCTCCTTGGTTCCGCACACCCAAAGCGTGGCAAATTCTTGATGCGATTATTGCAATCACCATGTGGACCATTGCCATCAGCCTGCTGCTGTATTGATGGCTTGTCATTCGGCGGGATAGGCGTTCTATGCATTTATGGCTGAAGCGAACCGTCCCCTCCTTGGAATATTTTGGATGTTTGTCACAGGCTTATGCTTTGTAGCGGTGACCGCCTTGGTGAAATACTTGGGGGACCGCATTCCGCCAGCCGAAGCTGCCTTTTTGCGGTATGTCTTGGGGTTGGTGTTCCTGATCCCCATGATCAAACCGATTTTCAAAACGACCATCACGCGGCGTCTTTGGCGCTTGTTTGCGCTGCGGGGTGGGTTGCACACGTTTGGAGTGGTTCTGTGGTTTTTCTCGATGACGCAAATCCCAATCGCAGAAGTCACCGCAATGAATTACCTCGCGCCTGTCTATGTCACCTTGGGCGCCGCCCTGTTGCTGGGGGAGAAGCTTGCCGCGCGCCGGATCGCGGCTGTGGTCGCCGCACTTGTCGGTGCCGCCATCATTTTGCGCCCTGGGTTTCGCGAAATCGAAGACGGGCATATCGCCATGCTCTTTTGTGCAATGATCTTTGCAGGGGGATACCTGACCGCGAAAATTCTTGCGGATGAGGTCCCTGCGTCCCTTGTTGTCGCCATGCTTTCGATTTTTGTGACGCTGTTTCTGGCGCCCCTTGCGATGATGAATTGGGTAACACCAACGGGCCATGAGCTGCTGATCCTGTTTGCGGTCGCTTGTTTCGCCACCGCGGGTCACTACACGATGACATTGGCGTTTGCCTCTGCGCCTGTGAGTGTCACGCAACCCGTTACGTTTTTGCAACTGATCTGGGCGACGCTCCTTGGGACTTTGGTCTTTTCGGAACCTTCTGACATTTGGGTTCTTATCGGTGGCGCGCTGATTCTTGGAGCCGTCAGTTTTATAACGTGGCGCGAAACTGTGTTGAAGCGGCGGACCGTAACACCCCCTGTGCCTGCGACCAAACTCTGACCGGATGCCAAGCGTCCTCTGTTTTCATGAGTATTTTGAGAACAATGAAGAGACGAGAGCATGTTGGCTTCATTGTTCCCGAAATACTCAAATCCATCCTTGAATTTTTTGATTGACCCGCCAGTCAATTTAAGACTTGTTGTGCAAGATTTTTAAGGATGTGACATGCCGAAACTGGGAATGGAGCCAATCCGACGCGCAGCACTTGTTGAGGCGACGATTGCAGAGCTGGGTGCAGCGGGAACGCTGGATATCACGGTTAGCCAGATTGCGAAACGGGCCGGAATGTCCTCGGCTTTGGCGCATCATTACTTCGGCGGGAAAGAAGATATCTTTGCCGCAGCGATGCAGCATATTCTGTCAGAGTTACGTCAAGAAGGGTTGGACCAATTGACGCGCGCGCGCCATCCAATTGACAGGGTGCGCGCCATTATTGAGGCCAGCTTTTCGCCTTCGTCCTTCGATCCAGATACCATCAACGCGTGGATGTTGTTCTATCTTATGGCGCGCACAAGTCCCAAAGCGGCACGGTTGTTGCGGCTGTATCAAAGCCGATTGCGCACGCATCTTCGCCACGCCTTGCGCCCGATTTCCGCGCGGCCAGAGGCCGACGCTGAAACATTGGCGGCGCTGATTGACGGGCTTTACTTGCGCGCTTCTTTGGGGCGAACCGGATCGGCTGGTGAAGCCCGCGCGCATGCAAATGCCGTATTGGAAGCACTTTTGGAGACATCGACATGACCCAACCTAATATCCTGATAATTATGGTCGATCAGTTGAATGGAACATTGTTTTCAGATGGTCCGGCGGATTGGTTACATGCTCCTAACCTGCGCAAACTCGCGGAACGCTCTACCCGGTTTGCAAACGCCTATACGGCGTCGCCGTTGTGCGCCCCGGGGCGGGCCGCTTTTATGTCGGGGCAATTGCCCAGCCAAAACGGCGTTTATGACAATGCTGCTGAGTTTCGCTCAGACATTCCGACCTATGCGCATCATTTGCGCAGGGCGGGGTATTACACGTGTTTGTCTGGTAAGATGCATTTTGTGGGCCCCGATCAGCTCCATGGGTTCGAAGACCGCTTGACCACGGATATTTACCCAGCAGATTTTGGCTGGACACCGGATTACCGCAAGCCCGGCGAGCGAATTGACTGGTGGTATCACAATATGGGCTCTGTCACGGGCGCGGGCGTGGCCGAAATTTCCAATCAGATGGAATATGACGACGAGGTTGCGTTCAACGCCACGCAAAAGATCTATGATCTGAGCCGGGGCAAAGACGACCGCCCCTGGTGCGTGACAGTCAGCTTTACCCATCCGCACGATCCTTACGTCGCGCGCAAGAAATACTGGGATTTGTATGAGAATTGCGAACACCTCATGCCAGAGATCGGTCCAATCCCATACGAAGACCATGACACGCATTCGAAGCGGATTTTTGATGCCAATGACTGGCGTAAATTCGATATTACGGAAGAAATGGTACGCCGTGCGCGACGTGCCTATTTCGCGAATATTTCGTATCTTGATGACAAGATCGGTGAAGTGATGGAGGCGCTGGAGACGTCCCGGCAAGACGCCATCGTCATGTTTGTATCAGACCATGGGGATATGCTGGGCGCGCGGGGGTTGTGGTTTAAAATGTCCTTCTATGACGGCTCTGCCCGGGTGCCTTTGATGATCTGTGCCCCGGATATGGAACCGGGATTGATCAACGACCCTGTATCGACAATTGATGTGTGTCCAACCTTGTGTGATTTGGCAGGTGTCAGCATGGACGAGGTGATGCCTTGGACAACCGGGCAATCGCTGGTGCCACAAGGGCAAGGTGTAACTCGAGATGCGCCCGTCGCCATGGAATATGCCGCCGAGGCGTCCTATGCGCCGATGGTGTCGTTGCGCTATGGCAAGTGGAAGTTCAACATGTGCAGTCTGGACCCTGACCAGTTGTTTGACATGGACGCGGACCCACATGAATTGACCAATCTTGCAGAAGATCCCGAACATCAGGGAACCCGCATGACCATAAGGGCCAAGGCCGAGGCGCGTTGGGATCTTGATCGCTTTGATCAGGATGTAAGGGCCAGCCAAGCACGGCGATGGGTGGTGTATGAAGCCTTGCGGCAAGGCGGTTATTACCCGTGGGATTTCCAACCGCTTCAAAAAGCGTCCGAGCGGTATATGCGCAACCACATGGATTTGAATGTTCTTGAGGAAAACCAACGCTTTCCTCGGGGTGAATAAAGCCCGCTGAGCGGCGCGAATTCTGGAGATTTCTGAATGCCTTACGATACACAACCCACTGCGAGCCACTTTGTAAATGGCGCCTACTTGGAAGACACAACAGGTGAGGTGATCGAGGTCATCTATCCGGCCACAGGCGCTGTGATTGCCAAAGTGCATGCGGCCACACCTGCTGTGATCGAAGCAGCGATGACGTCTGCAAAGGCGGCGCAGGCGGCTTGGGCGGCGATGACGGGAACAGAGCGCGGGCGCGTTTTACGCAAGGCTGCGGACATGATGCGAGATCGCAACCACGATCTGTCGGTGTTGGAAACCTATGACACGGGCAAGCCGTATCAAGAGACCTCGGTTGTGGATGCAACCTCTGGCGCGGATGCTTTGGAATATTTCGGTGGATTGGCGGCGTCTCTCACGGGTGAACATATCCAACTGGGCGAAGACTGGGTTTACACTCGGCGCGAAGCGTTGGGTTTGTGCGTGGGCATCGGGGCGTGGAACTATCCAACACAAATTGCGTGTTGGAAGGGGGCGCCTGCATTGGCTTGTGGGAACGCCATGATCTTTAAGCCATCCGAAACCACCCCTTTGTGCGCATTGAAAGTGGCGGAGATCCTGCACGAGGCGGGACTGCCTGCGGGGCTTTATAATGTGATCCAAGGCATGGGCACTGTTGGCGCATCGATGGTGACGGACCCGCGCGTGGATAAAGTGTCTTTGACCGGTTCTGTGCCCACCGGACGCAAAGTCTATGCCGCGGCCGCTGAAAGCGTGAAGCACGTCACCATGGAATTGGGGGGCAAGTCCCCGATGATTGTGTTTGACGATGCGGATTTGGAAAATGCAGTGTCCGGCGCCATTCTGGGCAACTTCTATTCGTCCGGGCAGGTCTGTTCCAATGGCACCCGAGTGTTTGTGCACAAAAACATCAAAGAGGCGTTTTTGGACCGTCTCGCCGCGCGTCTTCAGGACGCGGTGATTGGGGACCCAATGGACCCGGACACAAGTTTTGGCCCCATGGTTAGTGAACGCCAGATGGATATTGTGCTGGGCTACATCGCGAAAGGCCAAGAAGAAGGCGCCCGGTTGGTGACAGGCGGGGCACGTTTGGATCGTGACGGGTTCTATTTGCAGCCAACAGTGTTTGCAGATGTGACCGATGACATGACCATCGCGCGGGAAGAAATCTTTGGTCCCGTCATGGCGGTTTTGGATTTCGAAGATGAGGCCGATGTCATGGCCCGCGCAAACGACACGGAATTTGGGCTGGCCGCAGGTGTGTTCACGCGGGACCTGTCGCGCGCACACAGAGTTGTGGCGGGTTTCGAGGCAGGCACATGTTTTATCAATTCCTATAACGACGCCCCTGTTGAAGCTCCGTTTGGGGGATCCAAGATGTCCGGCGTGGGACGCGAGAATTCCAAGGCGGCGATCCAGCATTACACGCAACTGAAGACCGTGTTTGTGCGCATGGGTGATCTGGAAGCGCCCTTCTAATGCTGCGGGGCTCTTATCAAAATGAGCGCCTGACGGCGCGTTCCTTTTCCGGGTGTCTGCGTCGATGTGAGCCCGGGATTGTGATGGTGTGCAAAGGGCAGGTCGTGTGATGGAAGCGGATTATGTGATTGTCGGGGCCGGATCAGCGGGCTGTGCTGTGGCGTATCGGCTGGCTGAGGCTGGGAAGTCTGTTTTGGTGGTCGAACATGGCGGGACCGATGCGGGCCCGCTTATTCAGATGCCGGCGGCCTTGTCTTACCCGATGAACATGAAACGGTATGACTGGGGCTATATGTCCGAACCGGAACCGCATTTGGGTGGACGTCAATTGGTGTGCCCCCGGGGCAAAGTGATTGGCGGGTCCTCATCCATTAATGGGATGGTTTACGTGCGCGGCCATGCGCATGATTACGACCATTGGTCTGAAAGTGGGGCGGATGGCTGGTCTTACGCAGATGTGCTGCCTTACTTCAAACGGATGGAAAGCTGGGACAGCGGCGGGCATGGTGGAGACCCGGAGTGGCGGGGCAAAGACGGGCCTTTGCATGTGACCCGAGGGCAGCGGAAAAACCCTTTGTATCATGCATTTGTCGACGCAGGTCAGCAGGCCGGTTATCAGGTTACTGGCGACTATAATGGTGCTCAGCAAGAGGGCTTTGGCCCGATGGAGCAGACGGTTCACAAGGGGCAACGGTGGTCCGCCGCCAATGCTTATTTGCGTCCCGCATTGAAACGCGCCAATTGCGATCTGGTCAAAGGACTGGTCGAGCGCGTGGTGATGGAAGAGGGCCGTGCAGTGGGTATTGCCTTGGCCGGTGGTCAGATCATCAAAGCCCGCCAAGAGGTGATCTTGGCGGCGTCGTCCATCAATTCGCCCAAGATCCTGATGTTATCGGGGATCGGTCCTGCGGCGCATTTGGCCGAGATCGGGGTTGATGTGCTTGCTGATCGCCCCGGTGTTGGCGGGAACCTGCAGGATCACCTAGAGATGTACATACAGATGGCGTCTCTGCAGCCGATCACCTTGTACAAACATTGGAACCTGTTTTCCAAAGCCATGATCGGGGCGCAGTGGTTGTTCACAGGCAAAGGCCTTGGTGCGTCCAACAATTTTGAAAGTGCTGGGTTTATTCGCTCGCGCGCGGGGCTGAGCTATCCTGATATTCAGTTCCATTTCTTGCCGATTGCGGTGCGCTATGATGGTCAGGCGGCGGCCGAAGGGCATGGGTTTCAGGCCCATGTTGGGCCGATGCGATCCACCTCGCGCGGGCGGGTTTCATTGCGGTCTAACAACCCGGCAGACGCGCCGAAGATCTTTTTCAATTACATGTCACAAGAGCGGGACTGGGATGAATTCCGTACCGCCATCCGTCTGACGCGCGAGATTTTTGCGCAAGAGGCGTTCAAGCCGTTTGTGAAGCATGAAATATTGCCGGGTGGCGCTTTGCAGACGGATGAAGAGCTGAACGGGGCGATCCGGGATCATGCCGAAAGCGCCTATCACCCCTGCGGGACTTGTAAGATGGGGCGCAAAGACGATCCGAATGCCGTCGTCGATGGTCAGGGCAACGTGATTGGCGTGGAAAGATTGCGCGTCGTGGACAGTTCGGTCTTTCCGCGTATCACCAATGGGAACCTGAATGGGCCGTCGATCATGACGGGTGAAAAGATGGCAGACCATATCCTGGGGCGCAGCCCATTGCCGCCATCCAATGCGCAGCCTTGGGTGCATCCGAACTGGGAAACAGAGCAACGCTAAAGGGTTAGCCGACCTGATAGGGCAGGACCCCGCGATTGTCGGGGTCCACTTGCAGGGGGCGTTCTAACGGTGGCACAGAGCGCTGGTGGCAATTGCCGCGTTCGCAGATCCGGCAGGAAATGCCAATGGGTTCAAAGACATCTGCGCGCGATACATCAAGCCCATCGCCATAGACCAATTCAGAGGCGTGTGTCACCTCGCACCCCAACGCGATGGCATAACGGCGCACAGGCGCCCCAAAGCGCCCGGCTGATTTGGTCACATCCCGTGCAATCGAAATATAGCGCACACCGTCCGGGGTTTCCGCCAATTGGCGCAAAAATTGGCCGGGGGTTTCAAAGGCGCGGTGCACGTTCCACAAGGGGCACGCGCCGCCAAAGCGGGCAAATTGCAGCCGTGTCGCTGAGTGACGCTTGGTGATAGTGCCTGCTTGATCTACGCGCACAAAGAAGAACGGAATGCCTTTGGCACCGGGGCGTTGCAGCGTGGATAGGCGGTGCGCCACTTGTTCAATCGACGCCCCAAACCGCGTCGACAAAGCCTCAAGGTCATGGCGGGTGGCAAGTGCGGCGGCTTGGAATTCGCCATAGGGCATCAAAGCGGCCCCCGCGAAATAGTTTGCCAGGCCAATCTTGGCGATGGCGCGGGCTTCGTCGCTGTGAAAGCGCGCCAAGTCTAATGTCGCTTCTAAAAGCTGGTCTTGGGTCAAAAGGGCGACCTGCAAAAGCAGTTGAAAGGTTTGCGTGGCTGGGGCGCTGAGGGTCGACAAAGTCAGTGTCTTTGTATCGGGATCATAACGGCGCAGCATATCGGTGTCTTCAAACTGGGTCTTTATCCCGTGGTTTCCAAGCCGGGCAACAGCCGCAACGCGAATGTTCTGCAAGCCCCCTTCGCTGCCTGCAAAATGTTCTGCCGCGCGATCCACCGCGTCGATGTAGTTGTCACAATAGTGAAAGAAATCACGCACTTCGTCCCAAGCGCTTGGTCGTGCGCGGGTATCTTCACGCCCCAATGCCTCGTCCAGTGATGCAAGACGTTCATGAGTTTGGCGATAGGCTTGATGCAATTCCAGAAACGCGCGGGCCAAGTTGGGCGCGTTGGACGCCGTCAGCCGCAGATCGGCCATCGGGGGCGTATCACTGCTAAAAACGGGATCGGCCAATGCCTCGCGCATGTCAGATACCAGTCGTTCCCCGTCACCGCTGGCCAATTCGGTCACGTCAAGGCCAAATTCCGTAGCAAGAGCGAGGACAACAGCGGATGAGATCGGTCTGTGGTTGTTTTCGATCTGGTTGGCATAGGGAAGCGAAATACCAAGTTTTGCGGCAAAGTCCTTTTGCGTCATTCCCACGCGTACGCGGATTTCACGCAGTTTCGCGCCAGCATAGAGTTTTTGTGTTGCCACGATCCAGCGTTCCTGTGTCCAGACTTTGCAGGTTTGCAAGATCAGAGTTTAGATTTGCAAACCCGCTTCCGCAAGAGGCGTGATAAAGGGTTAATGGCCTGTTAAGTTCTGGCGCGCCGCGATGTTTTTTTCGCGGATCAGCGTCAAGACAACAGCAACCACAGCGAAAACGGACGTGGTAAACATCAGCCATAACAAGGGACTGGCCCCAGTTTCCTTGGTCAAGATGAATCCAGCCAATTGCCCCATCGCAGCGCCGCACGCCAACATGATCGCGCCACCCAGTCCGGATGCGGTCCCCGCCAGCTTCGGGCGTACGGACAGCATGCCAGCCGTTGCATTGGGGATCACCAAACCATTGCCAAGTCCCACAAGGGTCATAAAGGCAAAGAAACTCATGGCTGTGCCAAATCCCGCAAGAAAGAACAAAAGGGATATGCCCGCCCCGGCGGCGTTGATGAGACTGCCCCACAGAACAAGTTTATTCACGCCAAACTGCCGGGCATAACGGCCTGTTAGGAAGTTGCCCGCAAAATAACCCACTGCAGGGGCGCCAAAATACAAACCCAGTGTGGCGGGTGTCATGCCGAAGACTTCGGATCCGACGAACGGGCCTCCGCCGAGGTATGAAAAGAACGCACCCGAGGCAAAAGTTGCCGCCCCCGCATACCCCCAAAACCGGGGCGCTTTCAAAAGTTCGGGGTATTCCCTGAACTGTTGCGCCAATGTCAGTCCCGAAGACTTGGCCGTCTCGCCAAGATCAAACCAGCAGACAATCAAATTCACCAAACCCAATGCAAACAGCAGCCAAAAGCTGGCGCGCCAATCGAAAAACTCATC
Source organism: uncultured Paracoccaceae bacterium (assembly GCA_938038825.1). GTDB lineage: Bacteria > Pseudomonadota > Alphaproteobacteria > Rhodobacterales > Rhodobacteraceae > Aliishimia. The sequence goes on from CALHST010000249.1 coordinate 9,370, forward strand.
CAGACCGCCCCCAATGGCCGGGGCAATCATCGGAACGACAGCCATACCCATAGTGACATAGCCGATCATCGAGGCGGCTTTGTCCTGTGTGTACATGTCCCGCACGATTGCCCGGCTTAGGACCATGCCAACGGCCATAACGGCCTGCATCATTCTGAAAAACAGGAAAATCGCAGTGGTTGGCGCAAAAATACAGCCCAAGGTAGCCACAAGAAACAGGGCATTGCCCCACAGGAAAACGGGCCGGCGCCCAAACTTGTCGCTGATGGGGCCGATGAACAATTGTAGCACTGCACTGGTCGCCAAATAGATGGTCACTGACATCTGCATCAGCCAGTATTCCGTGTTGAAATACGTGGTCATCCCCGGCAGGGACGGCAGGAAAATATTCATCACCATGGCGGACAGGCCAGCCATCAGGATGAGTGTCGCAATATGCGGAGGTGTCGATGTATTCACACCGTCAAGTCTGTCAGGCGGGGTCATGATTGTCACGGAGCTTTCTCGACGAAATTGTCGTTGAGATTTACATAAGCCGTGTCGCATAGACTGCGAGAGGACGTCACTGTGCAGCAATGCACGCATGAATGTGCTTTGCAATTATGCAATTTGCAAAAATCCATCCGCATAAACTTTGCAAATTTGCGAGAAACATCTGTTCCTCGCTGCTGTGCAGCAATATGCTATGCCAAAATTCATCCAAAGGACCAGCCATGAAAGACATCCTGAGCGAACTTGAATCGCGCCGCGACGACGCGCGTATGGGCGGTGGCCAAAAGCGGATCGACGCGCAGCATGCACGTGGAAAGCTAACAGCCCGTGAACGGATTGATCTGTTGCTGGATGAGGGCTCGTTTGAAGAGTTCGATATGTTCGTCGCACATCGCTGTACCGACTTTGGCATGGAAAAACAGCGCCCCGCAGGGGATGGTGTGATTACCGGTTGGGGGACCATCAATGGACGTCAGGTCTATGTGTTCTCTCAGGATTTCACGGTGTTCGGCGGATCCTTGTCGGAAACGCATGCGCAAAAGATCTGCAAGATCCAAGACATGGCCATGCAAAACGGCGCACCTGTAATCGGGCTGAACGATTCAGGTGGGGCGCGTATTCAGGAAGGTGTTGCGTCGCTCGCCGGGTATGCGGAAGTGTTCCAACGCAATGTCATGGCGTCCGGCGTGGTTCCTCAGATTTCCGTAATCATGGGGCCTTGCGCGGGTGGCGCGGTCTATTCCCCGGCCATGACCGACTTTATCTTTATGGTCAAAGACAGCTCTTACATGTTTGTCACAGGGCCGGACGTCGTCAAAACTGTCACCAATGAACAGGTCACAGCTGAAGAACTGGGCGGGGCGTCGACCCATACCAAAAAATCCTCGGTTGCGGATGGCGCGTTTGAAAACGATGTCGAGGCACTGGCTGAGGTGCGCCGCCTTGTCGATTTCCTGCCGTTGAACAACCGGGCGAAACCACCCACGCGGCCGTTTTTTGACGACCCGGCGCGGATCGAAAACTCGCTGGATACGCTGATCCCGGACAACGCAAACACGCCGTATGATATGAAGGAATTGATCCTCAAGCTCGCGGATGAGGGCGATTTTTACGAAATTCAGGAAGATTTCGCCAAGAACATCATCACCGGCTTTGTCCGGCTTGAAGGGCGCACCGTGGGTGTTGTTGCGAACCAACCCATGGTGTTGGCTGGCTGTCTGGA
>CALHST010000250.1 GCA_938038825.1 uncultured Paracoccaceae bacterium
AAACATGACTGGGAATTGGTCATCGGCATGGAAGTGCACGCGCAGGTTTCGACCAACGCGAAACTGTTTTCTGGTGCCTCTACCAAGTTCGGCGCAGAACCAAATTCAAACGTGGCCTTTGTGGACGCGGGCATGCCCGGCATGCTGCCAGTGATCAACGAAGAATGCGTCGCCCAAGCGGTGCGCACGGGGCTGGGCCTGAAAGCAGAAATCCATCTCAACTCCGCGTTTGATCGCAAGAACTACTTTTACCCCGACCTGCCCCAAGGCTATCAAATCAGCCAGCTGTATCACCCCATCGTGGGCGAAGGCGAAGTGCTGGTGGAGCTGGGCAACGGCGTGGCCCGGACCGTGCGGATTGAGCGCATCCACCTTGAACAGGACGCGGGCAAATCCATCCACGATATGGACCCCAACATGTCGTTCGTGGATCTGAACCGCACGGGCGTTGCGCTAATGGAAATCGTCTCGCGCCCTGACATCCGCTCTCCAGAAGAGGCTGCGGCCTATATCGTCAAACTGCGCCAGATCATGCTGTACTTGGGCACCTGCGACGGCAACATGCAAAACGGCAACTTGCGCGCCGATGTGAACGTGTCGATCTGCCAGCCGGGTCAGTTTGAGAAATACATGGAAACGCAGGACTTTTCCCATCTGGGCACGCGCTGCGAAATCAAAAACATGAACTCCATGCGGTTCATCCAACAGGCGATCATGATCGAAGCCAACCGCCAGATCAAAATCGTCGAAGGCGGCGGCACTGTCGATCAGGAAACCCGTCTGTTTGACCCCGACAAACAAGAAACCCGCTCTATGCGCTCCAAGGAAGAAGCGCATGATTATCGCTATTTCCCTGATCCAGACCTGCTGCCACTGGAAATCGAACAAGACTGGGTCGACGACATCGCAGCCAAATTGCCCGAACTGCCGGACGCCAAGAAACAGCGTTTCTTGGGTGACTTTGGGCTGGCAGATTACGATGCCTCGGTGCTGACCGCCGACGTGGCCTCGGCCGAGTATTTTGAAGAGGTCGCCAAGGGGCGCGACGGAAAAACCGCTGCGAATTGGGTCATTAACGAACTCTTTGGGCGTCTGAAACGCGATGATGACCGCCAGATCGAAGACAGCCCTGTCACCCCGGCCCAACTGGGCGGCATCATTGACCTGATCGCGTCCGACGCCATTTCTGGCAAAATCGCCAAAGACCTCTTCGAAATCGTCTATTCCGAAGGCGGCGACCCGGCCCAGATCGTCGACGCGCGCGGCATGAAGCAAGTCACCGACACCGGCGCCATTGAAACAGCCGTCGACGAAATCATGGCCGCCAACCCAGACCAAGTGGAAAAGGCCAAAGACAATCCAAAGCTTGCAGGCTGGTTCGTGGGGCAAGTCATCAAAGCCTCGGGTGGCAAAGCCAACCCAAAGGCTGTGAAAGACATTATTGCCAAAAAGCTCGCGCAATAACGCACATGACAATGGGCGGTGCAGAACACACCGCCCACGTCCAAATGCTTAACCAGCGGCCTTGATCATGCCAACCGCTTCTTGGGTGGTCCAAACTGCGTTGGCCATATAACGGAAGTTGATCAGCGCGGCGAGGTAACCATCCCCTTCAGGCAGCATCGCAGCAGCTGTCGCGTCACGGACCACAGCCACCTCGAACCCATCTTCCAACAGCTCACGCATGTGGGATTCTGTGCACAAGTTCGCGGACATACCCGCCAAAATGACCTGATCCACACCTTGCTTGCGCAACTGCAAAGACAAGTCATTGGTGTCGTTGCCATACACTTTGTGCGGAGACGTCACGATTGTTTTGCCGTCTTCGATGTATTTCTTGTACTGAGGCATCCAATCCGCGCCAGATCCTTCGAACCCATCCAAGTTCAACGGGCCTTTGCGATCAAACATGCCGATCTTGTGCATCAGCTTTTCCAACGCGCCTTCGAACTTCCAACCGTGATCCGTTGGGTAATAGTAATGCGGGGACACCGCCACAGTCAGGGCGGCTTCTTTGGCGGCTTTGAACAACGTCTCGATGTTCTCAACAGTGTTGTGCTCTTCCACGCTGGCACCAATCACACCCCACGTCACACCTTCTGGGTGCAGGAAGTCAATTTGTGGATCTGTCACAACCAACGCCGTGCGGCTTAGATCAAGCTGCATGTTTGATGGTGGCAATGCAGGCTCAGCAGGATCTGCATAGGGATTGGCCGCCTGCGCAGACGCTTGCCCAGCGCTGATCGCCGTCGCAGCACCCGCAACACCAGCGGCAACGCCCCCGCGCAATGCGGCACGCCGTGAAATCCGAGTGTCTTCCGTGGCAGGGCCATGGGTGTGGTCTGGGTTGTTGCAATTACACATGTCAGTGTTCCTTCTTGGTGAACGTCAATGACCCACAGCTACGCAGACCCGCGTGCCTTTACGTCCCGAATTCGTGCCCAAGATGTGTTCGATGTATCATTCCGTCCAGAATGCGCTACACGATACATTATGTCCTTTGATCAGCTTTTTGACGAACTCGCGATATCCACGGACCCGTTCGCCCTGTGCGAATTGCGCGGCACCTGTGATTTGGGTCTTGGCCGCGACACGCAAACGACACTGCACTACATTCTGTCAGGAAATGGCGAAATCGACCTGAACGGGCGTGGATCTTTGAAAGTGTCGCAAGGCTCACTTGTTTTGATCCCGGCGATGCAGACCCACGCGTTGCGTAATTTTGGCAGTCAAAGCGAACGTATCCCGGAATGCAAACCCGCTGCTCTGAATATCGCGCAATTGGTCAAACATGCGGATGAAGGCGGGGACACACAGCTGATCGCATTATGTGCCCATGTGCATGTGGGGCTGCGCGGCTTAAACGATGTGATTGATTTGATCCGTGAACCCTTGGTCGAAACCGTCACCGAGGGCAACACCATCTTGCCCGCACTCACGTCCTTGCTGGCAGAGTTGACGCATCCCGGTCTGGGAAGCCGCGCGATGATCCGGGCCATCCTGACGCAATGCATGATCGACATGTTGCGCAAACGTCTGACGACACAAGACAAATCCCTGCGTTGGATGGCGGCTCTTACGGATCCCACCCTTTGGAATGCCCTGCGCGCCATGCTGGACGATCCGGGCGCAAATCACAGCGTTGACACACTTGCCGATCTTGTCGGGATGAGCCGCTCTGCGTTTGCGCTGCGGTTTTCCGAAGCCTATGGGTCTGGCCCGATGGAGCTGTTGCGCGATCTGCGGATGCGTCAAGCGGGCCACCTGCTGCGCACAACAGACTTGCCTATCAAGCGCATTGCGCACCTGATGGGATTCGCGTCCCGCAGCGCCTTTTCCCGGCGATTTGAAACCAGCACCGGACAATCCCCCAGCACATTTCGCAAAGAATAGCCCGTGTTTTACTCTTGCTTTACAGCCGCATAGTCACCCGACAATTGCAACGTCACAATCACATCCACCTTATCGCGATTGCGCCAAAACCAGCCATGATCACCGGCAAAAGGCGCCAGGATGGCTCCTTCCGCTCCTTTGACGCCCCGACCCTTTTCATAAGTGACAGACTGCCCATCCCCATGGGCATGCAAATCGAAATTGATCCGCCCGCCATCGGTGATCCACGCATATTGCGCACTATCCCCTTCTTGCATGACCAGTTTGATTTCTGCGGCCTCTCCCGGAGCCAATGAAAAGCTGAGTTCATCGCGCCAAGTGTCTTGCGCATACGCGGCCCCCACAAACACGGACAGGATCTCGTCTAACACCGAAGATGAGTGTCCATCGCTGCTGTGCAAGGCTTTGTCCTTTTCGGCCTCCTCAAACAGCTCTTGTTTGATTTCACCCATTTCAGTCAGCCCAAGAACGCGCCCGGCCCCAGTGGGATCAATGCCATATTCCGCAGGCAACACCACAGCCACCAGTATCGCAACGGCGGATACTGCAGCAATCACAGTCGAACGGATCAATTGGGCTGAACTTGGCAATGCGTCGAGGCTGGGTTTTTCTGCGTTGAACATCTGCGTTTCCAATCCTTATGCCGCGACCATGTAGCCCGCGATTTGATATCCCATCAAGACAAACCCAAGAAACATCATGATGACGTTTGCGCGATAAGCCTGCCTGTAGAAATTCCGAGTTTTGCGCCAGAACCCCATCACAATCAGGATCACCGCAAGCGCCATGATCTGACCAATCTCGACCCCCACATTAAACGCCAGCAAGTTGGGCAACAGCCCGTCCTCGGCAACTTTGTAATCCAGAATTTTCGTGGCCAGCCCCGTGCCGTGGAACAAGCCAAAAATCAGCGTGGCCGCCTTGGTATTGGGCTGCACCCCAAACCACCGCTGATAGGCCCCTAAATTGTCGAGCGCTTTGTAAACCACGCTCAACCCAATGATCGCATCAATCACATAGGCATTCACACCCCAGCCAAACCACACGCCCAGCAACATGGTCACCGAATGACCCAGCGCAAACAGGCTGACATAGATGGCCACATCTTTCATACGATACAGGAAAAAGACCACCCCCAGCAGGAACAGAATATGGTCATACCCGGTGATCATGTGCTTGGCGCCCAGGTACATGAACGGGATGATATGCACGCCCCAAATCTCTTGGATATACCCCGCATCGCCGGGCGTGACGTCATGCGCCAACACAAGCGCCGGCACACATGCAGCACAAACGCACAGGGCAAAAAATGTCACTCTCATTCTGGCAGGCATCCTTGGTCGTTGGATCACGGCATGAAATAGGCGGACCACACACAACGTCCAATGGCAAGTCACACGGGCTGCAAAAAACCAATCTGCGCGCCACCAATCAACACAACTTGCATCCGCCCCCGTTTCCCGGCATCCAAACGCCCATGACAGTTGATGCCCCACACCGCTCCTCCCTTCTGACCGTAGAACCGCAATGGATCGACCACAACGGCCACCTCAACATGGCCTACTACCATGTGCTCTTTGATCGCGGCGCGGATGAGCTCTTCGCCCTGTTCGGTGTCACCCTTGAGAGCATCACCGAAACGCAACGCTCCACCTTCTCTGCGGAATCCCACGTCTGCTACCTGCGGGAACTCCATGTTGGCGCGCGCGTCTATGTGACCTCGCAACTCCTCGACATGGATGAAAAGCGGTTTCATTTCTATCAGGAACTTTACCACGAAGACGGCTGGCTCTCTGCTACGGCCGAGGGCCTGGGCTTGCATATCGACCTCACTGGCCCCCGCGTCGCCCCCGCCCTGCCCGAACGCTTCGCCGCGATGGAGGCACTCCTGACGGAGCACAAAAAACTCCCCCACCCCGAGCGCGCCGGCCGCCGCATCGGCATCACCCACAAATAACCCACCCCGAATTCCCAACCCGCGCAAAATTTGAGCCCGCCCACGGCTCTAGACTGAAGCGCAGGTAAAAATCCAAGCGCACCCCGGGCGTTTACGCCGGATCGCACCCGACCCAGGCGGATTTGCCGCCAAACCGGCAACATTTTGCAAAGCAAAGTGTGAGAGGGCTCCCCCCAATGAAGTGGGCGATACCCCCACCTTATCTCAGGCCCGCCCTAACCAAATGACACCCCCGGCGTTTACGCCGGGCAGCGACCGACCGCCCCCCCGGTCGGGCGCGTCCAGCGCGACGCCCGCGGCCGGTCGCTGCCCTCAGGTCGGATGATCAGCCCGTCACCCATAAAACAAAATACAACACCATCATCGGCACATAGACCTCCGGCTTATACGTCGCCCAGGCCGCCCACCCATGGCTCACACACAAGCCACCATACACAGTGCGATGACAACACAGCACCGCCATCCCCCTCTTCATTGTTCCAATAAATACTCTCATCCGTTCAAACATATCTCGCAACTTTCGCTTCTTAAGTTGAACGTTTGGCCAAACGTGCCTACCCTCGGTAGACATGGGAAAGGTGAGGGAAATGGCCGCGCATTTCGTTGCCCTAAAATTGCTCTGACCAAATTGACTTAAGTTTTACGGAGTTGCTTTAAGTTGCTCGATTGCGTGGCCTACGGGGCCTT
>CALHST010000251.1 GCA_938038825.1 uncultured Paracoccaceae bacterium
GCCCATTTTGCACATCCACGTTCAACAGCGTTGCATCGTCAACCGCGTTCACTGCAAGCGTGACCGCTTTCACGTCGGTCAGGCTTTGATCCGCTGAGGAGGTCACAGACACGGCGTCCCCTTCCAGTGTCGCGCCAATGACTTGCTTGCCGGATAGCGTCAGATCCGTGCCAGCTGTTACTGTGTTGGCAGTCAGATCACCCATCGCGGCGGCGGTGAGTGCGCCATCAGTGGTGACAGAGGTCAAATCCATATCACCCGCGCTGGTCAGCGTTGCGCTGTCCGCCGTGACAGTTGTTGCATCGACGGACCCGCCTGACGTCACAGTCAGCCCATTTTGCACATCCACGTTCAACAGCGTTGCGTCGTCAGCGGCGTTCACTGCCAGCGTCGCGGCCTTCACGTCGGTCAGGCTTTGATCCGCTGAGGAGGTCACAGACACGGCGTCACCGTCCAATGTCGCGCCAACGACTTGCTTGCCGGATAGCGTCAAGTCCGTGCCAGCGGTTAAGCCGTTGGCAGTCAGATCACCCGTCGCAGCGGCACTCAAAGTCCCACTTGCCGCCAAGCTCCGCAACGTCATGGTTCCGGAACTTGCGAAATTCGCGGATCCAAACGCCAAACCGTTGGCTGCAAAGGATCCAGCGACAGACAGATCAACAAGACTATTGGGTGCCTGCGCGATGCTGGACAGCGCTAGATCACCGGTATTGTCCAAATACACGTTCCACGCGGTTGCACCCGGCAAGTTGGCAATATCCAAGGTTTGAACTGCGGATGTCAGGCGGTTTGTGGCGCTGCCCCAATCTGAAGCCCCCACTATCGTAAGAGACTTGCCCGCAAAATCTGTGCCCGACCCTGTCGAGGCATCAACAAGACCTGCCGTTGTGATGGTAAGTGCCTTGTTTGCGCCCGCTTGCAGAGTGTCAGTGCCGATCAGCGACAGTGTTCCAGTATCTTGCACAGTCAAGCTGGCGTCACCTGATGCATGCAATGACCGCAAACGCAGTGTGGATTGGGATTCAACGTGGATGTCGCCAGCACTTGCCACGATGTTTGTTTCGCCTGCAACGTCATCGGTCTGATGCAAGGTCAGCGAATTTCCAGCGGTCCCGACGGACGCTCCAGTCAATGTGACGGAATTTGCGACCACACGTGTGACGTTGGATGTGAAGTAATCAGTGATGGCCCCGGTCGCGGTGAGGGTCAAATCTTGGTTGGAAAAGGCAGAGCTAATCGCAACGTCGCTATGCGCAGCGACATACGCATCTTTGCCGGACGCGATCCGCAAGAAGCCGCCTGCACCCGTAGACAGGCTTAGCGCGAGCCCTGACGTCCCGATTGCCCCGGTGCCGCTTTCGATTGCGATATTGGCAGCCTGCAGGGTCGTTCCGGACACGCCTGCGTCGACGACATCGCCGTTCAGCTTTAACACAAGGTCACCCGGTGTGACCAAAGACGCGATGCGTGCGCCTTTTTCGGCAGACAGGAAGACGTCGCCTGATTGCGCAGTGGCGGTCAACGCACCTGTTGATATGCCGTCCGTGAATTCAGCGAACTCAAAGTTCAGGTCGTCTTGCTGAACAATCGTGATGTTGCCCGCGTCATCGACCGTCAGGTTGCCCGGCAATGCACCAGACAGCGCAACCACATCAGCGGCGGTAAGGGGCGTTGTTGTCACGCCATTTGCGTCCGTCACAGCAGAGATCACGTATGGCGCGCTGGTATCACCCACCCCGGACTGTGCGTTCAACGTGATGTCGCCCTTGGCTTCTACGTTTGGCAATTCGATACGCACATTGGTATCACTGGCGCGCGCAAACAGCCCAGCCGAGATGTTTTGCGTCAATTCTTCAACGGTCCAAAGAAGATCGCCACCAATTGCGGCCTTTTCGTCTTCGCTCGCCTTATAGCGATAGCCAGCGTCCTGCGCGTTTTGAAGGTTCCATTCAACATAAAGCGCTTTTTGATCAGCGGTGTATTTTGCGATTGTGTCTGTCGCCAGCGCAGAGTCTTCATCGAGGCCTGCGATCAAACCCAGTCTCGTTGTGTCGTCGAGTTCAAACGTGATGGGTCCACCAGAACCACGTTTGTTCCAATAGCTGCGATAGGCTTGGGTGGTGCGTTCTTCAAAGGCGGCGATCTGCTCAGCGCCACGTTCTGCGGCCCGCACGGAATCGGTCAGGCCCAACTCGGAAGACCACAATGCCAGCAACTGCTCTTCTGTGCGCACGTCTTTGGACTCGCTGTCGTTGCGATCCAAAATGGCACCACTGGTTGCCGTAAGTGTTACATTACCGGCGATGGATTTCACGTCCGCCAGCGCCAGATCACCTGAGATTTCTTCGATAATCACATCGTTTTGTGCAACCGCGGACAATGCGCCGCCGTTTGTATCGATCGTCAGGGCCTGTGCAATAGAGCCCAGAGCGTCTTGCTCAGATACAAGCGACACGCCACTGCCTTCAATCGCAACATTGGGGTCGTTTTGCGTGATTGTCCCAACAGCCCGCAAGCGAATGTCGCCAGTCGCACCAAGGATGTCCGTGTTTGCGCGCCCCGTTGTGCGGGCTTGTTCGACCCGAAGGTTGCCCGACACTTCATCCAACGAGATCAAATTCGCAGCAACTGCATCGACAGAAGACCCAGGGTTTACGCCTATGGATACGGCAGTAGCTTCGCTGCCAATAGACCCGTTTTCGGCGCGCAATGTCAGATCGCCCGTGCGGATCACGGCATTTGGATCAGCAGACAAGATGGACCCACCTGTCGAGGTGATCGACGTTCCGGTCGCCGTATTTTCAAAGCTGCGGTTTAAGACAATATCGCCAGCCGCTGTGATTGATGCATCAGTGCCAACGCCGCCAGAGAAGCGAATTTTGATGCCTTTGTCTGCCTTGATCCGGTGCTCGTGATGGATCGTTTCGGCATAAAGGTAGGGCTGTTGATAAATCACCAAGTGGTTGTGATGTTGACTGGAATCAAATTCGATACGCGGTCCAGTGCCAAAAGGACCAGACGGTAGGGACGACTTCATAATGACGTCTTCGCGGAACTTGTTGTAATATGCCGTCTTACGTGGGTTGGACCCTGTGCCGATATTTTCCATCTCGTTGGCAAGAATGGCCGCACGGCTCGTGATATTTGAATTGATCTGGCTCCTGTAGCTATCCAGCAGACCGCCTTGCAGGGGTGCGGGCAACACAGTGCGGGTTCCCCCGCCGTATTTGCTGACCTGAAAGCCGACTTGCGTATTCGGGAACGGGTTCAGCTGTCTGTTGCTCAGTGTAAAGCGATAGTTATAGTCCTGACCGTTGATTGCCGTTTGAACCGGCGCATAGTCATCGCCGACTTCATCAGCAAACGTTCTAAACGTTCTTGTCGATCCCGGAATAATGCCAAGGAAATCGTCCGAGAATTGCGTTCTTTGATATGGGTCGATCTGTTTGCGCAGAATATCTGTCACGCCATATTTTTCGACACGTGTGCCATCGCCATAGACCAGTTCACCGGTGAAACGGGCCATTTTGACCAGACGGGTTGTTTCGGTCACCAGCACCAGATCGCGGTTTGCCGTTGTTGCATATTCTGCAGCGCCCGGGGCCCATGTTCTGACAAAACGGTTTGGGACGATCTCTTCCATGACCGTGGGGGTGGTGGGATCATCAACAAAGTTGATTGTGTTGTCCGCGTTGCGGTTGCTGAATTCTTCGGTGACACCCCCCAACGAACGATAATCGGTGATCTGATTGAACGTTCTGCCGTTATTGGGGTCCACAAATGTCTTGGACAGATCTGTGATGCGGATCAAACCTGCTTGGCTTACGCCATCGCCCAGATCAATTGCGTTCAAAACCAGATCATTCGAAACTTTGGAATCGATTGACAAAGATCCCAAACCATCAACGGCTTCGATAGCGCCGCCGCCCGTGGAAATGACGTCAGCCGTTATGAAAACCGCACCACCACGCAGGACGATGGGGGCCAGTTCGATTTGGTCTGTGGCGTGGTTGTAGAAAACCTTAACATTGTTGTCGGATGGCAAGAATGCCGTTCTAAACACGTCCCCAATAAACCGACCGGCGGTTGACGCATCATGTTTGATCTCGGTCCGGCCAGAACGATTGGACGACTTCAAAGCTTGCAAATTTGGTTGCAGCGCAATGGGCAAATCAACGCGATACTGGCCGATACCTGCCCGGATCACGCCGCTGATATTCACGTATTGCGCAACGATATTGACGCTTTTGCCGGCCTCAAAATTCACGGCTGTTGCTGTCGGAATCACCAGTGACTGTGATCTCGTATAGGTATGATTGGCCTTGTTGACGCCATTCGCGATATGCGCTTCGTAGTTTATGTAACCAAACTGTTCGTTCTGTCGCAGAATGTTGAAATAGGTCCCGGCAGGGTCTGGACCAATTGGTGTCACGCCGGGCTCGACCGACACGGCTTCGATTGTGCCGTTGGGTGCGCGCACATCGACCTTAAGGGCAGACAGACCTGCGCCCGCATAGATCGAGCCGTCAGATGCCAGAATGTCCAACAATCCATTCAAATTAGAAGACCGCCCCGAAATTTCGATATCGCCAAGCTCCAGCGTGCTACCGGAATTTGTCGAATTGCGTACTTCGATCGTGTTGTCTTTGGCACCCAAAGTCCCTTGGGAATAGTTCGGCGCAAAGGTAATCGCGACCCCGTTTTTGGCGCCTGCTAACAGGATTTGATCATTCAAGGTGATCAGACCACCTTCGACGACGGGGATATCAAGCCCCTTAAGTTCAAGAGTCGCACCAGACGTTGCCTGGATCCGGATATGCGCCTCGTCCGCAGCAAAGAGACTGCCTGTGCCGGAAAAATCGGTTGCTTTGACGCGAACGGAGCCTTCGGAGGCGCGTAGATTTTCGACAGTAATCCGGGTCAAATGGCGCCCTTCGGCATTTGCCGCAGCATTTTCGCCACCCAGTGAATCGATCCGCGCGTTATAGCTGGCAATTGTTGCCGTAAAGAGAACCTGAGAACTGGGATCCGCCTGAGCAAGAAGGTCTTGAACCGCATTGCGGCGCGCAACCAGACGCGCGATTTCATCGCTGTCGTTATCGACCGAATAGAATTGATCCAACGGTCGGCTTGCGGCGCTTTCAAAGCCCACACCGCCCGGCAATGCCAACAGGCTGTTATTCACGTCGTTGTTCTGGTCAAAATACAGGACCCGACGGTTATACGCGCCAGACCGTACATCCGTATTTACAACCACTTGCGCAGTTGCGTTGTCGTGGCTGTCACCGGTCTGGGTATCTAACACAAGGTCTTGCCCCACAACGCTGGCCGCGGCTGCGAGAACTTCCTTGTAGAAGTCTTTTGTCAGGCCAAAGCCTTTGACATCGCGAACGCCGCCGGATGCCAGAAGATCAACGTCTTGATACGCATTGACCACTGCGCCTTCGGCAAGTGTCAGACGTGAATTTGTGTTCGCCGAAGCGACCGCTTCGGGGTCTTGAACAATCGGGATCACAGTACGGTTGAACGCGCGGCCTTCGGCAGTGGTTTTGATGTATTGCTCTGTGCCGCCCAGATAGCCTGCGCCCAACAGGATGTTTTTCTGCGATTCCAGATCCGCACCTGCGTTGACTGCGATAACCGCGTCTGACGACAGCGAAGCAAAGGCTTTGGCCGCCGCCGTACCTGCAGCACCGGCCACAGTTGTGTTTTGCGCGGCCGACAGCTCAACACTGGACCCCGTCGACACTTCCAAATCACCCGCCGCGCGAATGAATGCATCCCCGAACGTGATCGCGTTGTCATGTGCCAACGCAACGGCAGACCGGCCAAACGCCAAGGCAATACCCGCAGCCACATCAATGTTCGTTTGGTCCGTGAAATCAAACAGCCCTGTGTTGGACACCGTGAACGTATCCGCGCGGTCCGGATCACCGACTTGCGTCAGTGAAACGCCGCGATCCAACAAGATATCGGTGGTGAAGTTTGCAGCAGCAGAAGACGCCACAGCTGCACCCGAAATTCCGCCACCTGCAAGCGATTCAACGCGTGATGGGCGGGTCAGTCGATTGAGGTTCATCAGCGCATAGGCGTTGGCGGTGCCAACAACACCAGAACCCACAACCAGATCCACATCCGAGGTATAGGCACCAGACGCGCGCGCAGCAGACAGACCCAACAACGTTGCGGCCTTGTTATCCACCATCGAGGTGACTGTGGCATCTTGTGACGCACCCAAGAAGACACGCGCGGTGAATTGTGTTTGCTCTGGCGACGCCAAATTGCCGGCCTCAAGCGTGACCCCACGCGATCCGGCTTCACCGTCCCCGATATGGGTCAAAGTGCGCGAATCCAGCCTGCTGGCTCCATTCGTGACGTCCGCCGCGATAATTCCGCCTGCCCCAGACACGACCTTAACGTTCTGCAGTTGGCGATTGTCGGACCGGATTGTCAGCGCGCCTTTGCTTTCGAACCGACCGCTCTGCAGGCGCGTTTCCACAACGCCTTTGCGGGTGTTCAATTGGCCGACATCGGCTTTGACAAAGCCAATTGCAAGCGCGCCACCTGTGGCCCCGCTGCTGACAGCTTCGGAACTTACATTGGCGGCTTCACTCAGAATGATGACGTTTTGTTCACCCAGGATCACGGTTTCAAGCGGGCCCGAAGCGATTTCTTTGATCTCGGTCTTGATCTGATACCCGATGGCCGCATTCGCGACGGTCCCGCTGCCCGACGCACCACCAGCAAAGGTTTTACTGTCTGCACTGGCGCGCGAATTGATGCCAAGGCTGTTGTCCATGCGGGTATTCACCGACACCGAATTGCCCAACAGCATGGACCCATGGATAAAGGTATTCAGTGTTGCGTCATTGATGCTTTCTGCATCCGATACGGTCACAGCGCCCAAGGCCGCAAAGGACAGACCTTGCGATACAGCTTCGGCCTGCGCAGTCGACACGTTGCTCAGCGAAATATCCCCTTGTGCCACCAGCAAGGCGGATTCAAGTTGAACGCGGGTAAAGCCGCGTGTGTTGGCATCAGTAATCGCACCAGACAGCGCAACCCCCAAAGCCCCGGACACCGTCTGCGCGTCAGCGCGCACAAGCGTATCATCGCGGGCTTCAATGACGATATTGTCTGCCGTGATGCGGGTCGCGACTGTCGCGGCACTTGAGCCAATATCGACAAGGGCGGCACCCGAGTTTTCGATCTCTACAAGGCTGACACCCAATGCACCCACCATGGCAAATCCGGTTTGTGACACCGCGCCACGTGCATCTTCGTCGCGCTTTGCTTCCAGCGCGACTGTGCCAGTTCCGCCCAATGCAGTCAGGCTTGCGCCTTCGCGAATTTTGACGTTGGCGGTCGAGCTCAGCTCAACCAAGGACAGGCCGGCTCCGATGCTGCCAAAGGCCGAGAATGAAATCCCGAATACATTGCTGTCGATTGCGGCGATCCCCGCAACGTTTCCTGTATTCGCCGCAAGCCTTAATGTGCCTGTGTTGGCACGCAGATCGGCGTTTTTGCCAATATCTACGGTGGCTTGCGTGCCAAGATCTGCAAGCCCAAGACTGGCCGAGATATTGACTGCACCAGCGGCCAGAATACCGACGTCCTGATCAATCCCGTGCAACGCATTTGCTTGGAGCGTCAAGTCTGTGCCTGCGTTCAGAATGGCGCCTTCACCAACGCTGACACCCGTGCCGACAATGGCTGCGGCTGGGGCGGCACCTGCAAGGTCTTGTTGAACTGACGTTCCGGCTTGCTGAGATGTGGCGTTGCGTGCACGATTGCCACTGCCGCTGCCGGCAAGTGC
>CALHST010000252.1 GCA_938038825.1 uncultured Paracoccaceae bacterium
CCAGCACCAATGTCCCCAGAGAGCAAGATTGTGTCACCCGGTTCCAAAACTTGCCCGACACGCGCGGCGAACTCTCCGGTCTCATCCGGTGTGCGAAAAACTGTATGCCATGTAAGTCCGCTCATGGCCGCACAGTATCGTGCGTCAGCGCAGCATCAAGATCAGTTACTCGAAAACTGTGTATCTGCCAAAGTTTCTTTGTGCGCACTTTCCACAGACTGGAAGCGCACCATTGTCGCGCCGGAAACCAGTGGCACGGCATCGACATTCAAGTGCTCATCCGACAATCGCGTGACGTTTGCATGCCACGTTGCGCGCTCGCCAAACTCCAGAACAAAGTCGCGCAACTCTCCCCAAACAGGTGAGGGATGGCTTGAATCCTGCCAATCACGCATACAGTCTATGACAGTCACCTCTGCAAAGCTGCTGTCAGGATCGACAGACCACATGGTGCGGTAGGCGGCATTTGATACTGTCAAAACGCCGGTTGAAGAAAAGACCGCCACGGCGGAATCAAGGTTATCCAAAACAGATTGGCCCAATTCAAGTTCCGCCCGAAACCGTCTTGTTAGAGACACCTCTGCAGTAATATCCTCGATAAGAAACGCAATTGCCCCATCCGGGTGGGGCCGCCCATTCACGCGATACGTGCGGCCAGAATCCAAAGTCCACGTTTCGGAATATCTGCCATCTGCAGCCGCTGCGACCAGATCCGCGATTTGCTGGCGCCACGAGTTATAGTTTTTGGGCTCCGGCATCAGACGTTGATTGCGAAGCTCGTCGAAAAACGACAACAAGCTTGGCCGCGCGCTTAGAAAATCAGCGCCCAAACCGGTTAGATCAATGACCGCCGGATTAAACAAAACCAGCTGACGGTTTTCATCGAAAATTGCCAGTCCAATTGGAAGATGCGCAAAGGTTTTGGCGAGGGTTTGAACGAAATTGCGCTGGGCAGCTTCGGCACGCACAATCGCGTTTGCGTCTACGGCAGAATAAAAATCGCCGATTGGTGTATTCATGCGCTGCACATCGAACCACTGCGTATGACGCGAAGATGGCGCAGACACCGGTATGCGGCGCGGCTTACCAACCTCTAACAAAGGGTCTGGCAGCCTGAATAAGGGATGATCAGATTTTGGCGCATGCCCCAAGATCTTCTGGTACAACTCTTTATAGGCCGGGTTGTGCCAACCGACATGCCCTGTGTTTTCGGTTTGCCAAACAGGAAAAGGCGACACGCTGTTGGCTGCATTCAGCAACTTCAGCTCTTCTTTCATCAAGTGAACTTTGTGGCTTTCCACAGTATCGGATTTCACCGGCCCAGACAGATCCAACCGCACGCGGTCGCCATGCTTTCGAATTCCCAATACGCCGCTGTCACTTGGTTCACGGGCTCCAAAATACTCAATGCCGTCCCTGTCCGGGATCGGGACATCCGCGTCGGACAATAAGAACCGCGATTGAAACATCTGGATGATCCCCTTCCAATCGGATTTTTCGCCAGATGATGGCAGCAACTTTTCCGCGTCATTGGATGCATCGATCAAGTGACCATCTTCAAACAGAAAGCTGAGCGGTTCGTTTTCCAACTGGAGGTGACCGCCGACAGAAGATGGGCTGCGCATTAGCCACCAAACGAAGATCGCGGCAGTTAATAACCCAAAGCCAAGCCCGACTGCGGCGTCCACAAGTGTCATTGACCTTACCTTTCAATACGACACGCCCACACTGGGCTAGGAAAGTTAACGACTCTTTAACAATTAATATTGAATTTGCTCGTTCTTGCCCAACCCTTGGGCCGTCATATCTTGACCAGGTTCGATAAGCGCGCGCGCCCAAGAGACGTCTACAATGGCACCAAACCCTTCGGTGTCCTCTTGATCTTGAACGTCTCGCCCATTTGCAAAGACAAGTTCTGCCCCGGTGCGCTCTAGCAGTGTTTTGGCAATGAACAAACCCAGCCCCATGCCTTCGTAACCAACCCTTTGACCGTGACTTTGACCACTGGATCGTTTGCTTCTTCGCATAAAGGGATCGCCAATGCGTCCAATGATTTGCGTGGGATATCCAGGGCCATCATCTGCAATCCTGATAGAGATCGCATTTTGATCCCATTCTGCCTCGATCCAGATTTGGGCCGCAGCAAAGTCTACTGCGTTTTGAACCAGATTGCGCAAACCGTGTATGATCTCGGGCTTGCGTTGAACAAGCGGTTGGTCCGTCGTCATGCCGTTTTTCGCGGCAAACTCATAGCGAATTATGATCCCGCGACCCTCATGAGGTTCTGCCGCTTCTTCGATCAACGCACTCAGCGGCGCATGTTTCAAATGAAGATCGTCTTTCCCCGCGCGCCCCATATCCTGTAAAATGTCGCGACAGCGATCTGCCTGTTCCCGGATCAGCGCTGCGTCTTCGCGCAAATCGGAATCCGCGTCCAACTCTTCCATAAGTTCGGAACTGGCAAGCTTGATCGTCGCCAATGGCGTGCCAAGTTCGTGCGCGGCGGCGGCAACAACTCCCCCTAGATCGGTCAGCTTTTGCTCGCGCGACAGCGCCATCTGTGTTGCCGCCAATGCGTCAGACATCGCATGCATTTCATGAGTAACGCGCCGCATATAGGCCCCGAAAAATAACACAGCGATCACAAGCGCAAGCCAATGACCAAACAGAAACAAGTCTGGGATTTGGAGCACAAATCCGGTTTGGGTGCGCAAAGGCAGATACACCTGTGACAGCACCGTTGCGATGCCAATTGCTGTTGCCCCCATGATCACAAAGGACCGAAGGGTCAAAGCAGACGCGCTTATCGTCACAGGCCCAAGCAGCAAAAGGGCAAACGGATTGTGCAATCCGCCCGTTAAAAACAGCAAGAATCCCAACTGCAAAAGGTCAAACATGATCAGCAAAAAATTCTGGCTTTCGCGAAGACGTTTGTTTTCCGGGAACACGAAAATCGCGAACAAATTTGCGATAACCGATACGCCAACCGCAAGATAACAAAGGCCAATTTCTAATCGAAGCCCATACACACGTTGCGCGACTGTGAGAGCAATGACTTGACCCAGGATAGCCACCCATCGCAACAGGATCAGCGTGCGCAACCGCACCCAGCTTGACCTGTCGCTTCCACGAAACACCGGGTGTGCCGGTGACCCTGTCTGTGCCTGGTCTTGTATCGCCATTGTGTAGTCTACCTGGTTGAAACCCGACTAGGTGTTGATATGTCTCGAATGACTATTGTGCAAATACTTGGCGGAGATGTGAGCGATGATCAAAGTTTATGCCATTGCAGCGGTTGTTGCGGTTGTTTCGGGAATTGCGGCGACATGGTGGTTTGGTCAACAGACACAACACGCTGCGGCGCAATGCTCTGCGACACAGGTGGCGGGCGCCATTGGTGGCCCGTTCGAACTGGTGAACAGTGCCGGTCAGACAGTGACCGACGCAGAAGTCATCACCGAACCATCTTTGGTCTATTTCGGGTATACCTTTTGCCCTGATGTGTGCCCCTTTGATGTATCCCGCAATGCCGACGCTGTGGATATGCTGGAAGAACAGGGAATGTCCGTGACCCCGGTGTTTATCACCATTGATCCCAAGCGTGACACACCCAAGATCGTTGGGGACTATGCCGAAAATATGCACCAACGGATGATCGCCCTAACAGGCTCTGATCAACAAATTGCGGCTGCCAGCGCGGCCTATAAAACCTATTACAAGACACATGATGATGGCACAGATGACTATCTGGTAGATCACAGCACCTTCACCTATTTGATGATGCCCGGAACCGGGTTTGCAGAATTCTTTCGCCGCGATGCCACCGCAGAACAGATTGCCGAACGGACCGCGTGTTTTATTCAGAACAGTTAAGACAATTTGACTTGTTGCCTTCCGACGCCATACTCGGCAAGTGAGTGCCGACAAATCAAGCACGTGACGGAGAACACAATGGCAAGTTCCAAGATGCCGGATATTGGCGAAGACAAGTCGCTGTTGCTTGTGGACGACGATGAACCGTTTCTGAGACGCCTTGCAAAGGCCATGGAAAAACGTGGCTTTGAAATCGAAACGGCAGGATCTGTCGCGGAAGGCAAAGCAATTGCCCTGTCACGGGCGCCCGCTTTTGCTGTTGTTGATCTTCGGCTTGAAGACGGAAATGGTCTTGATATCGTTGAAGTTCTTCGGGAAAAACGCCCTGACAGCCGGATCGTTGTTCTGACGGGATATGGCGCGATTGCCACTGCGGTTGCTGCCGTGAAAATCGGCGCAACGGACTATCTTTCCAAACCAGCAGACGCGACAGACATCACCAATGCCTTGTTGGCCTCTGGCGATGACATGCCCCCGCCGCCTGAAAACCCGATGAGCGCCGACCGGGTTCGTTGGGAACACATTCAGCGCGTTTATGAATTGTGCGACCGCAATGTCAGCGAGACAGCCCGGCGTTTATCCATGCACAGACGCACGCTGCAAAGGATCCTCGCAAAACGCTCACCCCGGTGATTTTGCTGTCGGTATCTTGTCTGCAAATCGTCGGTGCGTCTGCGCCTTTGATCAATACAGATCATACCGCTTAAGGATCTTATCGACGGTCTGACCATTGGCCAATTCATAGCCTTCGATCCGGTTGTAATTTCGAAATCCGCGGCTTTGATAATAGATCAACCCGCCTTCATTGTCGGCGCGAATATTCGCGTTGATCCAACGATACCCAAGTTGACGGGCTGCGGCGGACGTTGCGTTAAACAGGGCGGATCCGATACCAAGACCCGTTTGACCAATTTTCACAAAGGTCGCGATTTCCGCTGCCTCCGGCGGAATGTATTGGGCCGGTTCTACCCACTGAAACCCAACGACATCCCCATTTTCCAAAACAGCCACATGCCATGCTGACACCTCGGGTTTGCGCCCCATCCATTCTGACAAATCAACACCGGTCACGGGCCTTACCAACGCAGTTGTGCCTCCTTCGGAAATAATGGCATTCAACAGAGTGGCCATCTGACGTGTATCAAACGCTGTGGCTTTGCGAACGGCCAAGCTCATTTCATTGCGTCCAAAAGCAGTCTGTGTCTTTCCAGAAAATCTGCGCGCGTCTCCATGGGGGGTCGCAGAGTGATCGTAAGCCCTGCGCTTTTTTCCTGATCTTGCTTGCCAAAGAACTTGTCTGCTTCGGCCTCGGAAAATCCGGCGATCTGGGTTGCTTCCATCCATGCGCTGATCTTGTCGGCCGCCTTGATCTGTTTTTTCACAGCGACAGGAATCTGGGCTGGTAAACCAAATCGAATGTGGATTGCGGCTGTCAAACGATCATCCAAAGCCCCGTATCCAGGACCAACCGCAGCCTTCACCGGGGAGATCATATCCCCAATCACGTATTCAGGCGCATCGTGCAAAAGCGCAGCAAGCCGCCATTTTGCCGGTGCCTTGGGTGTGATGCGCGTGAACAATGTTTCAACAAGCAGGGAATGCTCGGCCACGGAGTACGCAAAGTCCCCATGCGTTTGCCCGTTCCAGCGCGCAACGAACGACAACCCGTGCGCAATATCTTCGATTTCGATGTCCACAGGTGTGGGGTCAAGCAGGTCAAGACGCCTGCCAGATAACATTCTTTGCCATGCACGTGGTTGTTTCATGCAACGTGATTAACGTGCCTTGCGGCAAAGAAAAAGGGCAGGGGGGGAACTCTGCCGTTAGGCCACGCGTCACAACGATTTTGCCAAACCCCAGCACGAGAAATCAGTGCCCTGCAACACAGGTAACCTACGCTCGCTTTACGTGCACGTCACGCAGAGCCACCAAGTCGTGAGACGAGGTGTTTTGAAACTTGGCAGGCGATGCCCACGTTTATTGAACACCCCAAGACCTAAGATGACCTTGGGAAACCGAAACGTCCCGACCAAAAGGAGGAGGACATGACGTCTTACATTAAAACAATCGCACTCACCGCGGCCCTAACAACATTTGCGACTGCGTCATCCGCCATGAATTGTGCGCCGCGTGACTCTGTTGTTGAACGCCTGTCATCGAAATTTTCTGAAGTT
>CALHST010000253.1 GCA_938038825.1 uncultured Paracoccaceae bacterium
GGCGATACAGTAGATGGCGGCGCCGGTGGCACCGATTTCGACATTCTTGACCTGACCGGACAAGGTCCATTTATCGTTCAGGATCAAACACCGGACAGCAATGGCAACGGCACCAACGGGACAATTGTCTTTGTCGATGCGGATGGCACGCCGAACGGTGAAACTTTGACCTTTACCGAGATCGAAGAAATCCGGGGCGCGTTCTTTAACAGTGCACCAGACGCGATGGATGACACGGCGACAACAAACGAAGACACGCCTGTCACCATCCCTGTTCTGGCCAATGACGTGGACGCAGACGGCGACCCACTGACAGTGACCGAGGCCACAAGCCCGGACGGTGAGGTCACCATCAATGGTGATGGCTCCATCACCTTTACACCGAACGAAAATTTCAACGGTCCGGCGACCATCACCTATACGGTCACAGACCCAAGTGGTGCGAGCGATACCGCAACTGTTGATATCAACGTCACACCCGTGAACGATGCACCGGATGCCATCAACGATGTGGCAGAAACTGCAGAAGAAACGCCCATCACCATTGATGCACTTGCAAATGATGTGGATGTGGACGGCGATCCTTTGGTGATCACAGGTGCGTCGGTACCTGCTGATACCGGCACCGTAGAGGTTGTCGACAACCAGTTGGTCTTTACCCCTGCGGAAAATTTCAACGGCGTCGCAACGATCTCTTATGCGATTTCCGATGGGAATGGCGGCACCGATACAGCCACTGTCGACGTGACTGTCACGCCTGTGAATGACGATCCTGTCGCTGTCGATGATGCAGTGGAAACAGACGAAGACACCCCTGTTGTCGTTGACCTGGTTGGGAACGACACGGACGTCGATGGCGATCCTTTGACGATCGGTTCCGTGTCCGTCCCTGCGGATCAGGGCACCGTGACTGACAATGGCGATGGCACTGTCACCTTTACACCTGCACCAAATTTCAATGGTCCGGCCACCATCACTTATACGGTAATTGATGGGCAAGGGGGCGAAGACGAAGGCGAGGCTGTCGTTTCGGTTGGCGCCGTCAACGATGGACCGGTTGCTGCGGATGACACCGCAACCACGGATGAGGACACGCCCGTCACCATCGACGTGCTGGGCAATGATCAGGATCCCGATGGCGACCCACTGACCATTGTGGGGGCTTCGGTTCCCGCGGATCAAGGCACTGTCGAGATTGTCGACAACCAATTGGTCTTTACCCCAGCCGAAAATTTCAACGGTGATGTGGTAATCACCTATACGGTCACTGACGGAAACGGCGGCACCGATACCGGCGACGTCGATGTTGTGGTCACTCCGGTGAACGATGATCCTGTTGCCGTCGACGATATCGAAACCACAGACGAAGACACCCCTGTTGTCATTGATCTTCTGGGCAATGATGTTGATGCGGATGGCGATCCGCTCAGCCTTGGTTCTGTGTCGGTCCCACCCGAGCAAGGCACCGTAACCGACAATGGCGACGGCACGGTCACGTTCACACCCGCGTTGAATTTCAACGGTCCTGCAACGATCACCTATACCGTGGTTGACGGCCAAGGCGGCGAAGACGAAGGCGAAGCCATTGTTTCCGTGGGCGCCGTCAATGACAGCCCCGAGGCGATGGATGACAGCGACACAACGCCCGAAGACACCCCCATCACTGTCGATGTCTTGGCAAATGACGTGGACCCAGATGGCGATGCGCTGACAGTTATTTCAGCCGTTGTTCCTGCAGATCAGGGCACGGCTGAGATTAACCCAGACAACAGCGTGACCTTCACTCCGGCGCCTAATTTCACAGGTGAGGCAACCATCACCTACACTGTGTCTGATGGGAATGGCGGCACGGATACGGCCGATCATGTGATCACAGTTGTTTCGGAAAACGACGCGCCGGATGCCATGGACGATATGGCAAACGCCATTGCAGGACAGCCTGTGACCATCGACGCTTTGGCGAATGACGTGGATCCTGATGGCGACATGCTGACCATCATTGACGCCACTGTTCCAGCAGAACAGGGTGTGGTCGAGATTGTCGACAACCAAGTTGTCTTCACGCCGACACCCGGTTTCGAAGGTCCCGCGACGATCGCCTATACCATCGAAGACGAAGACGGTCTGACCGACGATGCGGTGATCACAGTAGACGTGCGCAATGGTATTGTGAACGGCACAGATGCGGGTGAGCTGATTGACGAAACCTTCTTGGGTGATCCGGGCGGTGACCTTATCGATGCAGGGGATGCGATCCTGCCGGGCGAAGCCCCGGATGATGACATCGTCCAAGCTGGCGGCGGCAATGACACGATCCTGTCAGGAGATGGCTCTGACGAGGTGTTTGGCGGCGCAGGCGACGATGTGATCGACGCTGGCAATGGCGATCTGAACGTGGACAAAGGTTTCCCGGGCTTGTTCCCCGGCGAAGAAGGCACACCAGCAACCGAAGATGATCGTGACTTTGTCGACGGCGGTGCGGGCGACGATACCATTTCAACTGGGGATGACGCAGA
The DNA here is from genome assembly GCA_938038825.1 of uncultured Paracoccaceae bacterium. Classification (GTDB taxonomy): domain Bacteria; phylum Pseudomonadota; class Alphaproteobacteria; order Rhodobacterales; family Rhodobacteraceae; genus Aliishimia. Next base: position 2,517 of record CALHST010000253.1, read on the forward strand.
CACGATTGTTGGCGGCTCAGGAGAAGATGTGATCGACGGCGGCATTGATGATGACAGCATTGATGGCGGCACCGAAGACGACCGGATCGTAGGCGGTGAAGGCAATGACTTCATCCTGGGTGGTGATGGCGACGATGCCATCTTCGCTGGAAATGACCCGGATCTTGGTCTTGATGCACTGGACATCGAAGACGATGGCTCCAACCCGTTTGGCCCTGATCTGCGCCCTGACAATGGTCGCGATACAGTGTTTGGTGGCGACGGCAATGATACCATCTTCGGCGCAGACGATGATGACCAATTGTTTGGCGAAGACGGTGACGATGTCATCGACGGGCAAATCGACGATGACCTGCTGGATGGCGGCGAAGGCGACGATACGCTGCTGGGCGGTCAAGGCGACGACACGATTATCGGCGGCGCGGGCAATGACCTGATCGACGCGGGTCCAGACGGTGACGACAGCCTGTCAGGTGGGGCGGATCGCGATACGTTTGTCAATGTTGACGCGGGCGACGTGGTTGACGGCGGCGGCGACGGTGATGATTTTGACACCTTGGACCTGCGCGGTTCGGCACCCGAAGATGGCTCTCTGACCGTGACCATCACAGGACCGGACAGCAACGGAAACGGGTTTGACGGGTTTGTCACATATTTCGACGAAAACGGTGATCCCGTGGGCGACCCTCTGGTCTTCTCGGATATCGAAAACGTCATTCCCTGCTTTACACCGGGCACCAAGATCGCAACGTCGCGCGGCGAGGTCAAAGTCGAAGACTTGGTCGTGGGGGATCGCGTCGTCACACGCGACAACGGTATTCAAGCCATTCGTTGGGTCGGGCACCGCAAGATGACCGGTATGGAATTCGCCGCTGCGCCCCATCTGAAACCAGTTCGCATCCGCCGTGGTGCACTGGGAATGGCGCTGCCAGAGCGTGACATGATGGTGTCTCCGAACCACCGCGTTTTGGTGGCCAATGACAAAACCGAACTGTTCTTTGAAGAACGCGAAGTTCTGGTTGCGGCCAAGCACCTGACTGCCATGGACGGGATTGATATCGTGGACATCAACTGGACAACCTATATTCACGTGATGTTCGATCAGCACGAAGTGATCTTGTCTGATGGCGCATGGACCGAAAGCTTCCAGCCGGGTGATATGACACTGGGGTCCATGGGTGACGCGCAGCGCGAAGAAATTCTGGAACTGTTCCCGGAATTGCGCACGCCCGAAGGCATCGAAGCCTACACCGCGGCACGCCGCTCTTTGAAGAAACACGAGGCGAAATTACTGTCCCTGTAAGCGCCTCGTTTACCCTTACAACTGAATATGCAGCAAGCCCGGGCCGAAATGTCGGCCCGGCTCAAGACGGAGCAGCCCGAAGGCTGCTCCGTTTTAGATTCTGACGTCATATTTATGGGGGTGTGCTGGCCGAAGATGGGTTTGGAAGATTGAGAATTACGCATTCGTGATTAAATGAGTTACCGAAGAAAAAGCAAATTAAAAATTAGTAACATATTTTGGTTGAGTTGAACGCCCCGCTGCGTTAACTTGATCATGACCACCACGTTCTCCCCGGGGACCCTTATGACTGACGCGTTCATCTTTGATGGCATCCGAACTCCCATTGGGCGCTATGGCGGGGCCTTGTCCGCTGTGCGCACGGACGATCTGGCGGCGTTGCCCATTGCCGCATTGATGGCACGCAACCCGTCGTTGGATTGGGCGCGCGTGGATGACGTGATCTATGGCAGTGCTAATCAGGCGGGCGAAGACAATCGCAATGTGGCCCGCATGGCCGCGTTGCTGGCGGGATTGCCCGACACGGTGCCCGGCACCACGATTAACCGGCTTTGCGCTTCTGGTATGGATGCGGTCGGCTTTGCAGCCCGGGGCATCAAAGCAGGCGATTACGACATGACCATCGCGGGCGGTGTTGAAAGCATGAGCCGCGCGCCATTTGTGATGCCCAAAGCCGAAACCGCGTTTTCCCGCGCGAACACGGTCTATGACACCACCATCGGCTGGCGCTTTGTGAACCCCAGGATGAAATCGGACTTCGGCATCGATTCCATGCCGCAAACCGCCGACAATGTGGCCGAAGATTACGGCGTGAACCGCGCCGACCAAGACGCCTTTGCTGTGCGTTCGCAGGACCGCTATCAGGCCGCGCAGGCGGCTGGGGTTTTTGCCGACGAAATTACGCCCGTCACGATCCCGCAGCGCAAAGGCGATGCGATTGTGGTGGACACAGATGAACACCCGCGCGCCGGGACCACCTTGGAAAATTTGGGCAAGCTCAAGGGCATCAACGGTCCGGACAAGACTGTAACCGCCGGGAACGCCAGTGGCGTGAATGACGGTGCTGCAGCCTTGCTGATCGGCTCAAAAGTTGCTGGCGACACAGCGGGCCTGAAACCTATGGCGCGGATTCTGGGCATGGCCAGCGCCGGAGTTGCCCCGCGCGTCATGGGGATTGGTCCCGTGCCAGCCTGCCGCAAGATACTGGATCGCACAGGGCTTTCCATCGACCAGATGGATGTGATCGAGCTGAACGAAGCCTTTGCCGCACAGGGGCTGGCCACGTTGCGCGAACTGGGCGTGCCGGATGACGATCCGCGTGTGAACCCCAACGGTGGTGCGATCGCAATTGGGCATCCGTTGGGTATGTCGGGCGCGCGGCTTGTTCTGACGGCGGCATATCATTTGCAACGAACCGGTGGCCGTTACGGCCTGTGCACGATGTGCGTGGGTGTCGGACAAGGCGCTGCACTTATTATTGAAAGGGTCTAAGCTATGTACGCACAGATGGTGAAATCTGAAGCCACACAAGACGATCCCGAAAAGCTGGCCGCATTTCAGGCCCGCATCGACGCGGGCGACAAGATTGAGCCCAAGGATTGGATGCCGGTGGGCTATCGTAAGACGTTGATCCGCCAAATCGGCCAGCATGCCCATTCCGAAATCGTGGGCCAACTGCCCGAAGGAAACTGGATCACCCGCGCGCCCACCTTGGAACGCAAGGCGATCCTGTTGGCCAAAGTGCAGGACGAAGCTGGCCATGGTTTGTACCTGTATTGTGCGGCGGAAACGCTGGGTGTGAGCCGCGACGAGATGACAGAGATGTTGCTGGATGGGCGTATGAAATATTCGTCGATCTTCAATTATCCTACCCTGTCTTGGGCCGATATCGGTGCCGTGGGCTGGCTGGTGGATCAAGCCGCGATCATGAACCAAGTGCCGCTGCAACGGACATCCTTTGGTCCGTATGCCCGCGCTATGGTGCGGATTTGCAAGGAAGAATCCTTTCACCAACGCCAAGGCTACGACATCATGATGAAGATGTGCGCCGGGACGGACGCGCAAAAGAAGATGGCGCAGGATGCGTTGAACCGGATGTGGTTCCCGTCTTTGATGATGTTTGGCCCGTCGGACAAAGACTCGGTGCATTCCGCGCAATCCATGGCGTGGAAAATCAAGATGAACACCAACGATGAACTGCGCCAAAAGTTCGTCGACGACGTGGTGCCTCAAGCGGAATATCTTGGCCTGACCGTGCCGGACCCGGACCTGAAGTGGAACGATGATACCGGGCATTACGACTATACGGACCCGGATTGGGACGAATTCTTTGAGGTGCTCAAAGGCAACGGCCCCTGCGCCGTAGATCGGCTGGAAGCCCGCAACAAAGCATGGGATGACGGCGCATGGGTCCGCGAAGGCATGCTCGCACACGCCGAAAAACACCGCGCGGCAAAGGTGGCTGCGGAATGAGCGAAAGGCCGCGTTTTAATTCTGCAAAAGCTTTCTCTGATTTCATCGGTTTCCATGTTCGTGCAGTTTTCTGCATGACACTGGCCGTCGCAGCGTTTTTTCCAGTTTTTAATGACCTGTTCCTTGAACTTCTGACGTTTGGAAACAAACCGATAAACAGATCGCTTGCATCATTTTGGATATCGGTCACAGCATTTTTGACATTCTTGGTTTTCTTTGTTGTGATCGTTATTCATATCTTTCGAACGGCTTTAGAATATCTGGACCGAAGAAAGTCTGGAATTGTTTCTAGAGTAATTTCTATCTTCATTCTTGGCGTCGCAGAATTTTCTGCGCTTTTGGCAATTCCACTTTTCGTTTTTACGCAATTGCCGATTTTGTCGGATGGATTGGGGGGCGGAGCGCTGCCGCAAGAAGTTAGGCGATGCCTTTTGGATGATCTGGTTCATCAGAATGGGATCGCACTTGGCCAGCCTGCTAGGCCAGAATGCCCGGAATTATTACGCGAATTCAGAATCGCCCTAGGCATAATCGAGGAGACTGTAGATCAATGAGAGAATGGCCCCTTTGGGAAGTGTTCATTCGTGGGCAGCATGGCATGTCGCATCGCCATGTGGGCAGCTTGCATGCGCCCGACGCGGATATGGCGCTCAAGAATGCGCGCGATGTGTATACCCGGCGCAAAGAAGGGATGAGCATTTGGGTTGTCGAAAGTGCCCAGATCACCGCTGCGGACCCGTCTGACAAAGACAGCCTGTATGACCCCGCTGACAGCAAAGTGTACCGCCACCCG